>DATESH010000075.1:0-12682 GCA_035270965.1 Methanocorpusculum sp. | reverse complement strand
CGATACAATCATGTCATTCGACAGCGGGGGAGTGTTTACGGGAGACGGTTTTGTCGGAGCCTGGAAATTTGTCGGGAACTATTCCTACAATGATGGTGCCCCGGGGCAGCTGTATAGTATAATTTCTGATGATAACACCGGTGTTTTGTACTGGAAATGTGATGAGAGTCCGGTCCTTTCCGCAGTGCAGGGTTTTTCATGGAAAAAAACCGGTAATGGTTATTATTTCTATAACTATTGTGAAGGTGCCCTTATGGAACTCTCAAACGACGGAAAAACCCAGACAATACTCAACGAAGGCATCCAATATACCGGAGATGGTTTGATCGGGACCTGGAACAGAACTGACCTTCTCGATAATGAAGACGGGACCTTTTTAACCGGGCAGCGGATTTTTAACGCTGATGGTTCTGCGTTCCTGACGTGGTATGCAGACGATGGGACGGTGACGTTTGTTCATCATCAGAACTGGTCGCAGCTCTTTGACGGGTATTATGCGATTGTGAACCCTTATATTCCGCTCGTTACGTCTGTGCTGAATGATGACGGTTCGCTTACGTATTATAATTCAGGGTCTGACGGGCTGATATACCACAAACTCTGATTTCTCCTTTTTTTTTGGCTCTTCGCTTTTTCATACGGATAAAATTACCAGTGGTATAGAGTCTGCAGACGTTTATCGACTCCTTATAAGCCGGGTTTTCCACATACACCCGAAGGCAAAGTATCTCTGCCTGCCTGACTTCATTAACCATAACCCTGATTACCCCATACATTCAATTATATATACATTATGGACATCGGCGGTTCTATCGGAAAAGAAACCTATATTGCACCAAATGCCACCCTCAAAGGCGACGTAAATCTCGGCGACAATGTCACCATCCTTTTCGGGGCGGTACTTCGTGCAGATGTAGACAAAATCATCATCGGAAACGGATCAAACGTTCAGGACAACGCCGTTATTCACGAAAGCGCTGGAAAACCGGTTGTCATAGGCAGAAATGTCTCGATAGGCCACGGGGCGATAGTCCACGGAGCCACCATAGAAGACGACTGCCTCATTGGTATGGGTTCCATCATCCTGAATGGAGCGAAAATCGGCAAAGGCAGTCTCATCGCTGCCGGCGCACTTGTCTCCGAAAGAAAAGAGATTCCGCCGAATTCCCTTGTCATAGGTGTGCCCGGCAAAATCATCCGCGAACTCACGCCGGAAGAACGTGCCGGCAATCTGAAAAACGCAGCCACCTATGTCGGACTTGGCAAGAGGTATCTGTGTGACTGAGGTCGTCGTCATCGGCGGCGGAGTCGCCGGAATCCAGGCCGCTATGGACATCGCAAACCACCAGATTCATGTCACCCTTATCGAGCGTGAGCCCTCGATTGGCGGTCACATGGCGATGCTTGACAAGACCTTCCCGACAAATGACTGCTCCATGTGCATTCTTTCGCCGAAGATGGCGGAAATATCCCGTCATCCGTATGTGACTATCATGACCCTCGCCGAAGTCGAAAAAATAGAAGGGTCTGTTGGGAACTTCACCGTCACTGTAACCAAATATCCCCGGTACATCAATGAAAAGGAGTGCACCGGATGCGGCGACTGTGTCACTGTATGTCCTGTCGAGGTCTACAATAAATTCGATGCAGGTATCGGTGTCCGGAAAGCCATTTACAAACCCCATGCACAGGTCGTCCCGAATTTCGTCGTCAAAGACAACCTGCACTGCATTGAGTGCGGACTTTGCTATCAGATCTGTGGAAAGAACGCCATCTTAAAAGTGACCGAGGATCAGGTCCGGACAATCGAGCTGAAAGCGACCGCCGTCATTATAGCCACGGGATATACCCTATTCGATGCCCAGAAAAAATCTCAGTTCGGCTATCTGCGATATTCTGACGTCATCACCTCCCTCGAGTTCGAGCGGATGATCAATGCCGGTGGTCCCTCGAAAGGCGAACTCCGCCGTCTTTCCAATGGCAAACCACCTAAGAGCATCGTTTTCGTTCAGTGCGTCGGTTCACGGGACCTGACCATCAAACGTAATCTCTGTTCATGTGTATGCTGCATGTTCGCCCTGAAAAATTCGATGCTCATCAAAGAGCACAATCCCGAATGTGAAGTCTACATTCTGTACTCTGATATTCGTGCCTATGGAAAAGGCTACGAAGAGTATTACGAACGGGCAAAAAACCTCGGTGTCAAGATCATCAAAGGCTTACCAGGCGAGGTCCAGGACGCCAATGATCACCTGGTAATCCCGGTGGAAAACACCGAGACCCGCGAGCTCCTGAATCTGGACGCGGATCTTGTCGTCCTCTCTGTGGGTATGGAACCCGAACCTGACACGGTCAGACTTGCCGAATCATTAGGACTCCCGCTCGACGAACATAAATTCCTGAATCCGTCCGACATGAAACTCGATCCGGCAGGAACGATCACCCCCGGCATTTATATCGCCGGCACCTCCCTCGCACCAAAAGACATCCCTGACTGTGTAATGTCTGCCGGAGCTGCAGCGATGAAAGCCACCCTTGACGTAATAAGAAGTGGACAATGACTGAAGACAAGACCATATGGTGGAACGATGAAAACAGCTCGGTCATGATTATTGACCAGACCTTGTTACCCGCCGAATATAAAGTAATCGAGATCAAGACTGTGGAGCGCCTCGCCGAAGCAATCCGCCGTCTTGAGGTAAGAGGAGCTCCTGCTCTTGGTGTTGCCGGGGCGTTTGGTGTGGCACTCTCGGCGGCATGCTGTCTTTCAGACATCGAGTTTGGCGAGACCATCGCCGCCGACGCCGCTCTTTTGAAGAGCACCCGCCCGACGGCAGTGAATCTTGCATGGGGCATTGATAAAGTTCTGCGAAGCATGGAGAACCTGTCTCCTGATATGGCACGGATCATGTCCATTTTTGCGGCAAAAACAATCGCTGAAAATGACACCAAATCCTGCATGTTTCTTGGTCATTTCGGAGCCACGCTCCTTCCTCAGATCGGGACGGTGCTCACCCACTGTAATGCCGGAGCTCTCGCCTGCTCATCATGGGGGACTGCTCTTGGAGTCATCCGCTCTGCGAAGAAAATGGGCAAGTCGATTTCGGTCATCTCCTGCGAAACACGCCCGCTCCTTCAGGGTTCGCGGCTCACTGCCTGGGAGCTTGCCCGCGACAATATCCCGGTAACGACCATCATCGACTCCGAAGCGGCATGTCTTATGCGTCAGGGAAAAATCGATGCAGTAATCGTCGGAGCCGACCGGATTACAAAGGACGCTGTCTTCAATAAAATCGGGACCTATATGCACGCAGTCTGTGCAAAATACCACAATATCCCATTCTATGTGGCGGCTCCCATTTCAACCTTTGACGCCGGCGCCTCAGAATCCGACATCGTCGTCGAAGAACGGAGCCGGGATGAGGTCGCGAACCTGTTTGGCAGGACCACTGTTCCGGAAAACGTCCCGGTGATCAACTACGCCTTTGATGCAACACCTCTGGATTTGGTCACTGCCATCATTACAGATAAGGGTATTTTGTATCCTCCTTATGACTTCAAGGATCTGAAGTAAATGGCGGCACTCATCTCCCTCGCATTTTTTGATAACCCGGTCTGGAATAATCTGGCTCTTGTTTTAGGAGAACTGTTTCTCATATTCATAGCATTATGGCTGATTTTTTCCATTCTTATGGGTGTTCTGATTGTATTATCCATCCACAAACAGCACATGTATTTCCCGAGACTCCTTCGTCCGGTTTTTACTATCATGGAAGGAACGGTCAAAGTGGTTTGTCTTATTCTCGGCGTAGACGGAACTCAGTTGATGGGGTTTCTGATTCAGATCGACAACCAGATGAATCTCACGATTTTTTCCAGGATTCCTGTCGAAGATCGGGTCATCTTCTTTCCCCAGTGTCTCCGGTCACGTGACTGCCCGGCACGCCTTACTCCTGACGGGATAAAATGTGTCTCCTGTGGGAGATGCACCCTGGGACGCGTAATCCCTGCTTTAAATGAGGCAGGTTACAAGACCTTCATAATTCCCGGGTCGACCTTCATCAAGCGGATGATAAGAAAATACAAACCGAAAGGGATGATCGGTGTCGGTTGTCTGATGGAAGTGAAGGAAGGTCTGGAGATGGGACGAAAAATCTCAATGACGACCCTGGGTGTCGTGACGCAATCCGACGGGTGTGTGGAGACGACCATGGATTTCGAGCATCTCCTTGAAGTCGCTTCGCTTGGTCTTGCCGAGCCCATCAGGATGAAGCCCGACCCGAAGGACAAATAACCTTTTTCTAAAGCCTGATAATGGTGTATAGCTAATAGTACTTCGCATGAAAAATCTGGTCGTGAAGGGTGCGAGACAGCACAATCTTCAGAATATTACCATAGAACTTCCAAGGGACAAACTGATTGTCTTTACCGGTGTTTCCGGTTCCGGAAAATCCACACTTGCTTTTGATACAATCTATGCAGAGGGACAGCGGAGGTATGTTGAGTCACTTTCATCCTACGCCCGGCAGTTTCTCGGCGTGATGAACAAGCCCGATGTCGACTCCATCGAAGGTCTCTCCCCCGCAATATCCATAGAGCAGAAGTCGACTTCAAAAAATCCCCGTTCGACTGTAGGGACTGTTACGGAAATCTACGACTATCTTCGTCTTCTGTATGCAAGGATAGGCGTTCCCTATTGCCCGAAACATCATGTGAAAATCGAGTCCCGGACTCCGCAGCAAATCGCCGAGGCAATCTCTTCCGAGTATCCGGGAGGCATGGTCACCATTCTCGCTCCGGTTATCCGTAAGAAAAAAGGGACCTATGAGCAGCTTTTTCGCGATTTACATGCAGACGGATTTGTCAGAGTCCGTGTCGACGGGGAGATTCGCCGGACCGACGATGAAATCAAACTCGCCAGATATGTGATGCACAACATCGATATCGTCATCGACCGTGTTGAGACAAGCGACAAAAGCCGGCTCACCGAGGCAGTCGAGTCTGCTCTATCCCATGCAGAAGACGGGCTCGTTTATGCAAATGCGGGAGAAAAAGACTCAGTGTATTCGGCACGTATGGCGTGCCCGGTCTGCGGGCTTTCGTTCGAGGAACTCCAGCCAAGGATGTTTTCTTTCAACAGTCCATTTGGAGCATGCCCGACGTGTAACGGTCTTGGGTTCCAGATGATCTTCGACCCTGACCTGATTATCCCGGATAAATCCCTCTCCCTCGCCGACGGAGCAGTCGCGGTCTATAAAAATTTCCTTGACGGATTCCGGGTAGAGTACCTTGCCTCAGTCGCGAAGCATCTCGGCTTTTCCTTTATGACGCCCGTGAAAGATTTCACGAAAGAACAGTATGACGGTCTGATGTATGGCGTGAATGAAGACATGCAGTTTGTCCACACCTCGAAGAATGCCGAGTGGGCTTACCACGGAACCTGGGAAGGTCTCATGCCTCAGACTGAGCGTCTGTATAAGGATACCAAGTCGGAGTACCGGAAACAGGAACTCGAAAAGTTTATGCGGATTTTACCGTGCCCTGAATGTCATGGAAAACGGCTGAAAGAGCATGTGCTCGCCGTGAAAATTCATGGGAAGTCCATCGCTGATTTGGCAGATATGTCAATTGATGAGGCTCTGACTTTCATCGATATGCAGGAGTATACTCCAAAGGAAGAGGAGATTGGAAAACTGATTTTCCGGGAGATTCATTCCAGACTTTCGTTCCTGAAGAATGTGGGGCTGGGTTATCTCACACTTTCGCGTGCCGCAGGGAGCCTTTCCGGTGGTGAAGCCCAGAGGATTCGTCTTGCGACGCAGATTGGCTCCAATCTTATGGGTGTTTTATATGTACTTGATGAGCCGTCGATCGGTCTTCACCAGAGGGATAACCAGAAACTCATCCAGACGCTGAAGAAACTCCGTGACCTGGGAAATACGCTCATCGTTGTCGAGCATGATGAGGAAACTATGCGGGCTGCCGATTATGTGGTTGATATCGGACCGGGTGCCGGAATCCATGGGGGCAGGGTCGTTGCCCAGGGAACGCCTGCCGCTATTCAAACATTCCCGGAATCCATTACGGGCAAGTATCTTTCCGGCGAATATACGATTCCGGTCCCGGAGACCCGCAGACCTGCGAAGAAGTTCCTTAGAATCAATGGTTGTACAGAGAATAATCTGAAGAATATTGACGCCGCAATCCCTCTCGGGACACTTACTCTGATTACGGGAGTTTCAGGTTCGGGAAAATCCACACTGATTTACGATACGCTTTATCGTGCACTGATGAAAGAACTCTATGAGTCCAAGGTGTCGCCGGGAGCATATAAGGAGCTGCTCTTCGATTCGGAGATTGATAAGGTCATCGTGATTGACCAGTCCCCGATTGGAAGGACCCCGCGGTCGAATCCGGCGACCTATACAAAGGTGTTTGATGAGATACGCAGACTTTTCGCCGAAACAAAGGAGGCGAAGCTTCGCGGCTATGGTCCGGGACGTTTCTCGTTCAATCTGAAAGGCGGACGCTGCGAGTCGTGTTCGGGAGACGGTGTCATTAAAATCGAGATGAACTTCCTGCCTGATGTCTTTATCGAGTGTGAGGAGTGTAAGGGTACACGATTCAACGAGGAGACGCTCGAGGTCAAATTCAAGGGGAAATCCATCGCCGATGTTCTGAATATGAGCGTTGACGAGGCTCTGGAGGTTTTTGAAAATGTTCCAAACATCAGGGTGAAGCTTCAGACCCTGACAGATGTGGGACTCGGCTACATTAAACTCGGGCAGAGTTCTACGACGCTTTCGGGAGGAGAGGCCCAGCGTATCAAACTGACGAGAGAGTTGGCGAAACGGGGGACCGGAAAGACAGTGTATCTTCTGGATGAGCCGACAACGGGTCTCCATTTTCATGATGTGAAAAAACTCATCGGTGTTCTGGACAGTCTGGTGGTCAAGGGCAATACGGTTGTTGTAATTGAACATAATCTGGATGTGATTAAGTCGGCGGATTATGTGATTGATCTGGGGCCTGAGGGAGGAAATGCAGGCGGGGAGATTATTGCAGAAGGGACGCCTGAGGAAGTGGCAAAGGTGAAGAAGAGTTTCACGGGACAGTATTTGAAGAAAATTCTGTAACCGGATTTTGCAGCTAAAAAACAGGTCAAAGATAATTGCGGGGATCATTATTTTTTCTGAAATCCGCTTGTGATTTCCGGTTTATGGACTCTTCTTTGGGCACTATCTATTATCTATTTCTCTGTCATGCAGAAGTATTTTTTATCTCAGGTCCGGTCTCTTTCGTGAGCGGTTTAATATTTTTAAGCAGATACTTTGCCAGAATCGAGGCTGACGGATTATCTGCCGAAAAGATGCCGAATGCATTTCCCTCCATTTTTCCGATGATAAGTGTATCCATTCTGTCTGCATGAATCGTAAGATCAAGTACCTGATTGGAACCTGTTCCGTCCTGAATCTGCGGATTCATGAACTCTTTCAGATCAGGGTGGACTGTATAACAACGAATCGGGAAATAACCCGGATCCAGATCATCCGGGACTATCAGATACAGATTGATCTTTTTTGCCAGACTCTGAAGATTCTGAATATTCTTTTTCACATATGCCGGATTGTGGCAGATCAGAATAATTTCATTCTTACTCCGTGCAAAAATCATCCTGATATGACTTTCAATCGCCCAGTTACTTTGCAGGGAATGAGATAACATAGGTCTGTTGTGCAGAAATGTAATTTTTGATTGAAGATACTGTTCCACATCATTCAAACGTTCCAGACTCACCTGTTTGAGATGAGTAAATGTCTTGGAGAGGTCATGGATGAAATATCTGGATGTCCCCTCCTCCGCAGCAGTTCCCACAAATCCTTTTTCCTCAAGACGGGACAGAGCCTCATAGACTTTATTTCGCGGAACTTTGCTTATTTCATGTATTTCCCTGGCAGTCGCCACCTTCAGTTCAAATAAAACTGCATATACTTTGGCTTCATTCTCTGTCATACCGATTGTCTTCAACTTTTCTACAATCTCCTGCATAATCACCTCACTCCTTGATAACTCCAAAATAGCTGTTACGTTTTTAAGTAACACCATTTATTTATATTGTCCTTTGTAATTATATACTTATCCTGACGCAAAGTAAGGAATGCATATAAATACGTTAAATTCCGGCGGGAATTTTGAAAAACTACATTTCAGGTCGTTTTATCCTGCATTAAATTATGCAGGACTGCCGTAACAGAGTTTTGCAGGAAAAAGCCTGGAACATTAAGGAAAGTGATGTATGAAAATATTGGACACTACTATCAGGGACGGGAGTTATGCTGTTGATTTTAACTTCACCAGTTCCGACGTGAGAACAATCTCTTCAAAACTGGAAGAGATGGGTATAGAATTGATTGAAATCGGACATGGTATGGGGCTGCATGCCAGCTCGCCGAAAAACGGAGTCTGTGCTCAAACTGACGAAGAATATCTGCAGGTTGCCAGTGAGACATTATCAAGATCCAAATTCGGGATGTTTTGTATTCCCGGAATTGCCAGACTGGAGGATTTACAGCTGGCATCCGATTATGGCGCTTCCTTTGTCCGTGTCGGGATTAATGCAGACCAGGTTCCGCTGACCGAGCCGTATATTCGTGAAGCAGAGGACCTGGGATTGACGGTGATGACGAATTACATGAAATCCTATGTTCTCACACCAGAGATATTTGCTGAAAATGTTTTGCTTTCGGAAAAATACGGGGCTGACTGTGTGTATGTCGTTGACTCTGCCGGCAGTATGTTTCCGGATGAGATTAAAAAATATTATGATGCTGTGAGAGAAGTCTCAGAGATACAACTTGGATTCCATGGTCACAATAATCTCGGTCTTGCAGTTTCAAACAGTGCATACTGTGCACATCTCGGATTTGATTTCATTGATTGTTCTTTGCAGGGGCTTGGGAGAAGTTCCGGCAATGCCAGTACCGAAATGGTGATGGCGATTTTGGAGAAAAAAGGGTATCAGAGCGATATCGATCTCGTTGAATTATTCTCCGCCGGATATGATCTATTGCACCCCATTACGGATAGGAAGTTGACTGATCCGTTTGATTATGTTTGCGGATATGCCGGATTCCACACCAGTTTCCTGAAATATATCCGGAGGTGTGCTAATGAATACAATGTGAATCCTTACCGGCTGATTATAGAATATGCAAAATACGATCAGGCAAATATGGATTATAAAAAACTGTGCAGGATAGCGATGAGGATGAAAAAGATTTCCCTGCCGCGAAATTCAGACACCATGTTGTGTCCGAATTGTGCGATATAGACGGATGCTTTCTGTCTGATTAACTACTCTTCCTTTTCTATAAGGATTACTCTTGCAGGGGCGCCGTCGCCGGATTTGATTTTCATGGGGAGTGCTATCAGCTGATATTCCTTAGTAAAATCTATATCCTCTGTGTTTGCGAGATATTCGATGAGGATGACATCGTTTTTGAGGAAGAGTTTGTGTATTGCCGAGTCGTTTCCGGAATGGAGCGGAGTTCTGCTGTCGTCCGGCGACGGGGTGTCCATTGCTATGATTTTTACGCCGGATTCTATAAGATATTGTGCAGCTTCTTCGCTGAAATAGGGATAATTCTGATAAAAGTCGTCCTTGTCCCAATGAGCATCCCACCCGAATACACAAAGTACTCTCTGATGTAATTTTATTCCCCGGAGTTCGGCAGGGGTTACTGCAGTGTTTTGGCCGATGTGCCTGAAATCAAGTAAAGTCACATCGCCGCAGAGTGTTGTGAGGGGGATTTCAGTGATGGTTTTTCCCTTCGGGATGAAGTGAGCAGGAGCATCGATGTGGGTTCCGGTATGGCTGCCCATGACAAGTTTTTTTGTGTTTCTTCCGACAGTTTCAATCGTGCCGCGAGTGTCTGATGAAAAGGGTTCATGCCAGTCTGCTTTGAAGCAGGGCATGCCGGGTTCGAGATCATGGGTCAAATCTATTATCTTCATGGGTGTACCTGCGGTCTGCGTTTTTTCCGATAATATAGAATGGTTTCTGAGTTAGAAATTGTTCTCATAACTGTTATAATTTGTGAGAGGCGAAACCGGAAAATGAGGATTCAGGGTAAGAGATACTTCGGCTCATTTTAGGACTCCGCTCCTATCCGCCGCACATGGAGATGCCGTATCCTCGCGTCTCTCCCTCTGCTCCTTGAAAATGCTATTTTTGCCCATCATCAGACAGGAAAGCACAATTGCCGCCATTGCCGGAATCAGAATGGCAAAGTCACCTGTCATCTCAAGGACCATGATCATCACAGCGATCGGCGCATGAGAAATTCCGCCAAACAGAGCTATCATTCCCACGATTACAAATACCGGGACACTTGTCATGGGAATGATTTCCGGGAGAAGCAGATGAAGGATCATTCCAAAGGCACCGCCTGCAAATCCTCCAATTGCGAGACCCGGTGCAAAAACACCACCACTCCCGCCGGACCCGATGGTAAGGGCGGTCGTCAGAGTTTTTACAAAAGGAAGGAGAATCAAAACGCTGAGGGGCAGCATATTGTACAATGCAAGCTGAACAAATCCATACCCCGAACCAAGACTGCCAAGAGCCACCATCATCGTTTCCGGAGATATCCAGGCAAGGACAATGACAATTATGCCGATAATAAATGCCCCGCATGCGGGTTTCAGATATTTCGGGATAGGATATTTTTTGAAAAATTTATCAAACACATCTTTGGTGCCGTAAAATGTTTTGATGTATATGATACCTACCACGGCACTAATTGCGCCGAGAATCAGGAAAAACGGAATCTGGTTAACAGACCATGTCAAAGTCACTGCACCAAATATCGCATTATATCCCATAAAGAATCCAAAAATCGAATAGCTGATAATCGATGCAAGAAATGACGGGATAAGTACATCTGCTTCGACATCGCGAAGATAGAGAATCTCCGATGCAAGCACGGCTCCGCCAAGCGGGGCTTTAAAAATCGTTCCGATACCGGCTCCGATACCGGTCGCAATCGCGATTTTTCTCTCGCGTGGCGACAGCTGAAACACATCGGAGATAAAGGCCCCGAATCCTGCGGCAATCTGAGCTGTCGGACCTTCTCTTCCGGCACTTCCTCCGGTAGAAATAGTGATAATCGAAGCAACGGCCTTCACAATCGGAACCCGCCAGCGGATTTTTCCATCCCCATGATACGCCTTCAGTGCCGCATCCGTGCCGTGACCTTCTGCCTCTGGGGCAAATTTATACACAATCATACCTGACAGCAGAGCCCCGGCACAGATAATCGGAAGAATGAGCCAGACGACCGCGGGTGGCGTCCATCCTGCAATCATGGAGGCAGACTGACCTTCCATGGGGTAAACCGCGCCAAAAAGAACATCCATCATAAGATGGGTCCCGTATTCAAGGCCTATAAAAAATAAGAGCGTTCCAAATCCCGATATAATACCGATACTCACCCCAATCAGCAGGGTTTTTTTGAAAGATAATCGTTCTTCTTCGGGATTCACTATTCACCAGTTTATCTGTAGTCTATGTTTTAAAACTATTTTACTTATGGGTCGAAGCGCAATATATATGTGTATATCCTCCGAGCACAGAACCGGCAATAATTCCATCTTTTCCATTACAGATTCCCTCTCCCCGTTCCAGGATAAATGAATATCTGACATCCCGGTCAGGCACTGTCCTTGAGTAATGGAACTCATGACCACGGAAGTTCAATCCTGCAGGGATGATTGATGCCTCAGTCACTTTCCCGACAACATAATTCAAAGCAACAAACCGCTTCTCCATGCTGCAGTCTGCATCGATAAGTCCGGTCATTTTATATTTGTGCCCATCCAGCGAAGTAATCGAACGATTCAGCCACATCAGACCCCCGCACTCACCGAAAACCGGTTTGCCGGCATTTGCAGCATGTTTCAGTTCTGATTTACACGGCGAGTTCTCCAGGGATTCTGCGTACAACTCGGGATAGCCCCCGCCGAAATAATAGGCATCCGCTTCAGGCAGATGGTCGTGGACCGGTGAAAAGAATACCAGTTCAGCTCCATTGTTTCTGAGATAATCAAAGTTATCTTTGTAATAAAAACAAAAAGCTTCGTCCATAGCGATACCGATTTTCGCAGAGGTCTCTTTTGGAGCGGAGCTCTGTTCAGCTGAAATCCCGCTCGTGTTTGCGGCCGCGGCTAGGAGTTCATCAAGCGAACAGTGCTCTTCGATAAATGCCCCGGTATCCTTCATGCGGGAATCCTCGCTGCCCATCATCAGGCCAAGATGCCGGCTTTCGACAGCAAGCATGTCGGATCTGGGAATCCAGCCGAGAAGCGGGACAGTGAGTCCTTCCGTTGTCATCGCTTTGTGTTTTTCGCTGCCCCCCTTTGTCATAATGACACCGGCAAACCTGAGCCGCGGGTCGAATTCCCTATACCCCTTTATCAGAGCGAGAACACTCCGGCTCATTCCTTTGATGTCGGTAACGAGAACGACCGGGGCATCAAGAATTCTTGCAACATGGGCTGTACTGGACTCATCGCCGCCGTCGACGCCGTCATACAGACCCATCACTCCCTCGATGACTGCGATATCAGCACCTTCGCAGGCGGAAACAAATGAACGGCGGACCGAATCCTCACCCATCATAAA
>DATESH010000074.1:0-2056 GCA_035270965.1 Methanocorpusculum sp. | reverse complement strand
TTTTTTCCATACCAGTCCTATCGGAAAAACCAGAAAGAAATGCTCGATGCGGTTGAAAAAACCGCAGAAGAGAATGGCGTCCTCTTAATCGACGCGCCGACGGGAAGCGGAAAATCCAGTGTCATTGCAAGCCTCCTTGCTAAAGCCAACGGACGAAAAATCCTTGTTGCCGTCAGAACCATATCCCAGCTTCAGATTTTTATTCGCGAACTTGAACTCATCAGACATAAAAAACAGCCGAGTCTCAAGTTCGTATATCTAATCGGCAAAGGAAACATGTGCCCGCTTGGCGGATTCGGCGATGTGTACCGGCGGTGTGAAGGCGTCAAGGCATTCACCACGGCTCTCATGCAGCAAAGAGCAGACCGCGGCACATTTGACCCGTCGACCGATAAACAGATCCTCGACCAGATACGAAAACAGGACAAAGAGCACCCGCTCATCTGTCCTTACTTTGTTAACAGCAGAGTTTTTATTCAGAGTGAAGAGGGCGGCCGGAGAATGATTCCTTCGCCTGAACTCAAACGAAAATCCGACATGGTCCAGAAACAGATCGTAAGACCTGCCGAACTTCTCAATTTTGCCGGCAGAGTCTGCCCGTATGACCTTATGCTCTCGGCAGCACGCGGAGCAGATGTTGTCATATGTAATTATTACCATCTCTTCAATGATGATATACGCGAACAGCTGTATGTAAATCTCCAGTGCGAAGAGAAGAATGTCATGCTTCTCTTAGACGAAGCCCACAACCTGGGTGACGTCATCCAGACGATCCAAAGCATAAAAATCCGTGAAACCGACATCGAAGCTGCGGCAAATGAAATAGCATCTCTCCGTGACAAAGTCCGCGGCTCCGAAGCAGTCCGTCACGTTCTCCCGAGGATTGCCGAGTTCATGGACGGGCTCAGGCGTTCGAACGAAGCCGAAGACTGGTTCGATCCAACAATTTTCAACAGGTTCATCATTAAAGGCTCATTGTATGAAAAACCCGAGGAGATGCTGGAAGATATCATCTCCATTAAAGAAGCAATGCGGGACAGGGGTATTGAAAAGGGAGAATACCGGGAGTCGGCAATCGAAAAACTCTGCGAGTTCCTGATCAGGCTGTATCGTTCCTCCACCGACCCGTCGTTTCTGACAGTGTATTCGAAGGACGATGAATCTCTTGTTCTTGAGGTCCGGAACATCGACCCGGCAGACTGTCTGCAGGAACTGGTTTCCAAACATGCCGCCGCCATTTTAATCAGCGGGACACTGTCCCCGGTAGAATCATACAGAAAATATTACTTCGGTCAGATGCCTGTCAGGACAATCTCGCTCGCGAACTCGTTTCCAAAAGAAAATCGTCTGGTGCTTGGAACGCGGGATATCACAACAGCATTTTCCAAACGGCAGAATCAGGAAAACACGCAGGCAATTCAGGAATATATTCTTGCGTTTGCCAAATTGCCCGGAAATGTGGCGATCTACTTTCCCTCTTATCAGCTGCAGAGCCGCTTTGCCGAGGCGGTCTTAAGTAAAATCAGAACCAAGCAGGTCTTCGTAGAACCACGGGAGTCAGAAGAGGCAAATGAGGCGCTGAAGGAGTTTATCTCGCTGCCTGAAAAACACAAATCAGGAATTCTGTTCGCGGTCTGCGGGGGTAAATGGAGCGAGGGACTTGATTACCGGGGCGATCAGCTTACAGCAGCGCTGGTGATAGGATTCCCTCTCGCTCCTTTCACTCCGGTCAGACGTATGGTGAATAGTTACTATAAGCGTAAGTTCGGTGTCGAAGGAGAGTTCATCGCCTACACGCTTCCTGCAATCAATAAATCCATGCAGGCACTCGGACGTGTGCTTCGAACAGAGAAGGACCGCGGGGTTCTGATTCTCGGCGATAAGAGATTCCTGGACCCGGAAATTTTTGGAGGGATATCTCCCTGGATGCAGGACGAACTCAAAGAGTGTGATGTAAACAGTGTGAAAAATATGCTGAAGAAGTGGGCGAGTTGAAGCAGGGGGCATGTAAGTTCGGGCTCTGGAGGGTGGCCGTGGATTATGACGACGTAATGAT
>DATESH010000073.1:0-11096 GCA_035270965.1 Methanocorpusculum sp. | reverse complement strand
GACGGAGTAGGCGTGTACGGCGGGCAGCCGAACCGGTGACCATATCCGCTGCAGCCGAAAAGACACTTCTGCAGAACCCATTCTCCGGTAACAACCTCATTTGCCGGAATAAGAACAGCTTCCCCGCCTTTTCCTTTGATGAAATCTATCAGGGCAGTTAGTTTTTTGGATTTGTCCGGCACTGTCCAGACCCTTCTGCTTCTTGCTTCATTGATAATCTTTGTCGATGACGTAAACGGAGAGCCGCAGTATTCCCCGATACGGACAATTTCCGACTGGATACCGCGTTCATGCATCTCGGTTTTCAGTTTATCTTCAGACCATTTCTGGTTGAAACCAATAGTGATAATATCCGGATTAATCTCCTGAATCGGTTTGTACATGTCATCCATGTCTCCTAAAACTGCATGGTCCACACAGCTGAGACTCTGGACCATTGCAAGACGCTGGTCTTCCGAGACGATCGGGCGGGGTTTGTGAACAACGTTTTTTTCACGGGCAACAATGACCCATAACTCATCACCGAGTTTTTTCGACTCTTCCAGATAATATACATGCCCCGGATGGAGTATGTCAAAAGTTCCTGTGGCAACTATTTTTTTCATGGTATAACTTCCAAGGTTCTCGGATTCCCGTTCCGGTCATAACATCTCCAGGATGTTTCATCGAAGGGAGCGCCGACAATGATATGGCACTGACCGCTCTCTGAAAACGTGGATAAATCCGCGTCAGAGGGCTGAAGGCATCCGTTCGGATGGCTGTGGGCCGTGCCCGCAATGCGCATGCCAAGCGGAATCATGTCCATGAAAATATTGGCACTGTCGTGCGAAACACGGGTTCCGGGTATCGGGTAGGTCATATTGATGACACCTTTTTCCATGCCCAGCATAACGAGGAATTCATCAGGAAAGCTTGACTTCCCCATCTCCATAAGAAGATCGAGGAGTTCCTTGTCTATGGCACGGACTAACATTAAGGTATATATATTGAATAGTAAAAGAGATAATGTTTCACATATGGCGTTGTCGGTTGTATGGGAAGGTCAGACGATTCCCGTGCAGATTATCTATTCCGGCCGGAGACGGTCCTGGGCAATTGAGGTGAAAACGACCGGCGAGGTTATAATCCGCGTGCCTTCCTCGGTTCCGGAACAAAAAGTTATGGAAATCGCGCAGAGCAGGGCAAAGTGGATTGCAAAACAGCAGGAAAAGTTTCAGGGACATGCCGCAGAACCACGCAGATATGAAAACGGGGATATTATTCCGTTTTTCGGGAAGGAACTGATTATTGCAAGGAAAGCCGGCCCGGCACGGGCGGATATAACCGGAGACAGGCTCAATCTGTCGGTACCGGATTCCTTTGCACCGGATGAAGCGGAAAAACTCGCCCGGGACATGGTGATGCTTTTATACAGGCGTGCCGGTCCGGCGGTGCTGGACTCATGCGTGGGAAAGTATGCGGGTCTTGCAGGAGTTCCAAAACCCCTGCTTCGCATGCGGCTTCAGGAGAGAAAATGGGGATGCTGCACGCCGAAGAACGGAATCATCATCAATGCGAAGATCTTACTTGCGCCGAAATCCGCAGCCGAGTATCTGGTTGTCCATGAAATTGCACATATAAGATTCCGGCATCATCAGAAAACCTACTGGGACGAAGTCGGGAGGCTTATGCCGGAATACCGGGAAGCGGAACGTTTACTGAAAGAAGACGGCTGGAAATGGACATTCTAAAAAAAATAGTGTTATTGTGCCTTAACAAAGACAGTAACACCGGAGTTTACCTCAACAAGAGACTCGCCGTCACTTGAAATCGTGTATGTCCCGGCTACAAGTCCTGCAGTGGTCCCGGAAACCTTGTAGGTTTTCTCAGTTACCTTTTCCCAGTTCATAGGAACAGATGTAACGATTCCCAGAGTCGTGATGGTCATAGTCCCTGTCCCGTCACTATTGAAAACAACGGGAATATCTGTACCGGAAACAATCCAGTTACCAACTATTGCTTCCCCGCCGATACATCCTGCTGCACCAACACAGACAAGAAGAACCGCAATTACGGATATGATCAGAATTTTTTTCATAAAATAGATAGAGAGGGTGAAGTATTTCACCCTTTCGCCTGCAATTAAGCAGTTTTGATTTCGGCGAGCTTTTCCAGACCGAGTTCCTTAATGGAAATCTCCTGCATATCGCCTTTCTTAATCTTACCGGTAACCGTCATCGGGAACGTATCAACAAACTTGTAATACCGCGGAATCTTGTAACGGGCGATTTTCCCATCGGCAAACGCACGAATCTCCGCAACGGTAAGTGTGGTTCCAGGTTCCGGTCTTACCCATGCACAGAGTTCCTCCCCGTATTTTTCATCCGGCACACCGATAATATAAATGTCGGAGATCTTCGGGTGAAGATGGAAGAACTCCTCGATCTCTCTCGGATAAAGATTCTCCCCGCCGCGAATCACCATCTCTTTTAAGCGGCCTGCCATACGGACATACCCCTCTTCATCCATCGTCCCGAGATCACCCGAATGAAGCCAGCCGTCCTTATCGATAACCTGCTTGGTCGCATTCGGATTATTGTAATAACACTTCATCTTCATGTAACCGCGGGCACAGATCTCACCTTTTTCACCGAGCGGAACAATCCGTCCCGTCTTCGGATCGGTAATCTTGATCTCCGTATGCGGGAACGCTCTGCCGACTGTTGAAACACGGCGTTCAAGCGAATCGGTAGTAACCGACATAGTAATCCCGGGAGCTGTTTCGGTCAGACCATAGACGATGACAATGTCTTTCATATACATCTTTGATGCGACCTCCCGCATCCTCTCAATCGGACACGGGGACCCTGCCATGATACCTGTATGGAGACTCGACAGATCATACTTTTTGAAGTTCGGGTGTTCCAGTTCCGAGATGAACATGGTTGGAACACCATGCAGAGCAGTACATTTCTCCTTTTCAACAGCCCGCATCACTGCCTCCGCCTCAAAGAACGGCCCGGGAATCACCATTGTCGACCCGTGCGTAAGACATGCCATATTCGATAAAACCATCCCGAAACAATGATAGAACGGAACCGGAATACAGAGTTTATCCTTCTCGGTAAAGCCCATCCCGTCACCAATAGCCAGTCCGTTGTTTAAGACAGCATGATGGGACAAAACCACTCCCTTGGGGAAACCCGTCGTTCCGGAAGTGTACTGGATATTCAGTGCATCGTCAAAGGAAACCGACTCCTCACGCTCTACGAGTTCGTCATCGGAGACATACTCCCCCATCTCGAGCATTTCACTCCAGCGGTACATGCCGTTGTACGTAATCTCCCCCATAAATACAACATTGTGTAAATACGGGAACTTCTCACTCCGGATCTTTCCGGCTTTCGATTCGAATGCCTCAGGGCATGCCTCGTAGAACATTCCCACGTAATCCGAGGTCTTGAACTTCCCCTGCAGAATCAGGGTGTCCACCTCGGACTGCTTAAGGGCATACTCCAGCTCGAACGTCCGGTAGGCAGGATTGATATTAACCATCACAGCGCCAATCTTTGCGGTCGCAAACTGTATAAGTACCCATTCGGCATAATTCATTGCCCAGATGGCGACACGTGTTCCGTGTTCGACACCGAGCATCATAAGACCTTTCGCCACAGCATTCGTCGCCGCGAGGAACTCCTTCCATGAATAACGGAGAACCTCTGACCCTGCAGGAGCCGGTGTTAGACCAAGTTCACGGTATGCGTTTGGTTCATCAGAGACGAGCCCTTCGTGCGAATAACGTGCCGCGGCGTCCATACACCGTTTACTATAGGGATTCGGCTGGAAGGACACTAGAGCATCATTGTCGGGATATTTAGCCGCAATGCTGTTCAGAACGTATCCTACGGTACATCCCAGAAGAGGCTTCAGGGATGTTCCACATGCGTAGCTTTCAGACATGTGCTTACTATGTTAGAGTGATGAATATAAAAACGTCGTGCCCAACAGAAAACTCAGAGATGAATTTCGTGATTATCCATTGAATGGAGAGAATTATCCGCGTATTTATACTTTGACTGCATCTCAGCCGCCTGCTTTGAAAAAAGTGAAAATAAAAAGAAGATTATGCCCGTTTCACAGTGATCATCACATCATCAAGCATGATGACATCGACTGCTTCACCGGATACAGAATAAATATAGGAGGTGGTCCAGGCATTTTCCGGAACCGGGACCTCTTCGCCGCCGATAACGACACAGGCGGGCGGAGTGATCTTATCCTCTTCCGGCAGGGCTTTCACGGCTTCCATAAATGCACCGGCTTTCCCGCGGAGTGTCTTTCCAACGACACCCTTGTTGAAAGCAACCTCGCCGACCTTCTTTTCAAGAGCCGGCTCCTCTGCCTTCCAGGTCACCTTCGCATTCATCGTCCTGCCGAGATCACCTGAATCATCGATATCATGGGACGGCGTATAAATCGTAACATCGCCAAGCGGGGCATTGAGGGCAAGACCTGCATCATGCTTGTACTTGCGGAGAACACTGACAATGCCGATAACCAGATCACCGTCACGCAGAGCCTCCTCATCCTCATAGGAGAACGTCGTCCACGGGTGATCGATAATCCGTTTTCCGCCGGACAGGTGAGAATAACATTCCTGTGCGAAGAACGGAATGTACGGGGAAAGCATTGTGCAAAGCGAATCCAGCGTCGTCTTCAGCGTATAGACTGCGCCGGCACGTGAAGAGTCCTCACTGTAAAGTCTGCCCTTCACGAACTCAAGATACTCATCCGCCATCACACTCCATGCAAAGTCACGGATAGACTTCAGACCCTTATCGAAGAGATAGGCATCCATCGCCCCGGTGACGTCTGAAACAGTCTTCGACAGATTCGCAAGCATCCACCGGTCCATAAGTGCCGACGGGGCATTGGTTTCGGGAACCGGAGAGTCTTTATGAATCTGCATCAGGGAGAATCTCATGATATTCCACATCTTTGTCTGGAATCTGGATGCTGCAATCACATCGTTCCAGTTGAAGAGAATATCCTGACCGGTCGAGGATCCGGCTGCCGCCCACTGACGGAGAGCGTCCACACCATACGGACCCATGACATCTTCGGGACCAATCACATTGCCGCGTGACTTGGACATCTTGAAACCATCCTCTCCAAGGACCATGCCGTTAACGAGAATGCCTTCCCACGGCTTTTCGCCGAGAAGAGCCATACTCCGGAGAATCGTATAGAATGCCCAGGTCCGGATGATATCATGACCCTGCGGGCGGATCTGTGCCGGGAAATACGGGGGCATCCCGTTTCCGTCCCATCCGGTGACATGGAGATCCGTGATGGATGAATCCATCCAGGTATCGAGAACATCCTTCTCGCCCGTGAACTCGGTTCCTCCGCACTTCGGGCAGGCATGTTTCGGTTTTTCCATGGTCGGGTCGATCGGGAGATCTGCTTCGTCCGGGAGAATCACTTCACCGCATTTATCACAGAACCAGACCGGAATCGGTGTTGCGAAGACCCGCTGCCGGGAAATACACCAGTCCCATTCCATTTGACCTGCCCAGTTTTCGAGGCGCTGGAGCATGTGTTCCGGATACCATTTGATTTCTCTGGCGGCTTTGACGATCTCGTCTCCGTTGACCCTGACGAACCATTGTTTCTCTGAAAGGATTTCAATCGGGGTTTTGCATCTCCAGCATCCTCCGACCCTCTGTTCGATTTTCTTCTGGCCTTTGAGAATGCCGAGCTCTTTCATATCTGCAAGAATTGCCGCACGGCAGTCCTTTGAGGTCATACCTTCGTATTTTCCGCAGATGGCGGTCATCGTGCCTTTGGTGGTGAGAGCTTTTCTGAGTGCAAGATGGTGTTTCTTCCACCAGAACACATCGGTCTTGTCGCCAAACGTACAGATCATCACAGCGCCCGAGCCGAATGTCATATCCACAGCATCGTCTGAGATTATGGTGACTTCGTGACCGAAGATCGGGACTCTGAGCTTCTTTCCTACGAGAGATTTATACCGCTCGTCATCCGGATGGACAGCGACCCCTACGCAGGCTGCGAGGAGTTCGGGGCGGGTTGTTGCGATTTCGATTCCGTCGAAATCAAAATAGTTGAGGAGGGTTTCGCCTTCGTAATACGAGACTTCGGCAAAGGCGATAGCGGTTTCGCAGCGGGTGCAGTAGTTTACCGGATGCTCGTCCTGGTAAATGTAGCCGGCTTTGAGCATACGCAGGAAAGACAGCTGGGTCTTTGCATAGTAATACGGCTGCATCGTGATGTATTCGTTACTCCAGTCAATGGAGAATCCCATTGTCCGGAGACTCTGCCGCATTTTGTCGATGTTTTCGACGGTGAGGTCGCGGCACATTTTGCGGAACTCTTCGCGGGATACATCGTTTTTCGTGATATGGTGGGTCTCTTCGACTTTCACTTCGGTCGGGAGTCCGTGACAGTCCCAGCCCTGGGGGAACATGACATTGAAACCGGTCATGCGTTTGTAACGGGCGATAATATCCATATACACCCAGTTGAGAGCGTGCCCTATGTGGAGTTTGCCCGTCGGATACGGCGGGGGGGTATCTATTACGTATTGGGGCTTTTTCGAGTTTTTATCGAAATAAAAGTCACTGTCGTTCCACTGATCTAACCAGCGTTTTTCGACAGAGGCAAAGTCGTAGGTCTTTGGAAGTTCCTCGGTCAACATGTGGGATAGAATTTGTTTTTCTTCACATATAATCCTCCCACACCCGAGGGACTCATTCTCCAGATGTGCGGAGTTTTCTGGAGACCGCGGGACGGTCAAGCCGGTTGTGCTGGATGAATTCAGCGAGAACGGCGAGCCGCTGGTATTCGATGGCGAGTTTGTTGTAGGAGTCGAGCATTTTGTTCAGATGTTCTACGTTTTTGTTGTGAACGAGCCGGAGGGCGTCATATTCTCCGGTTTTTCCTGCGTCATGGAGGACAGGGAGCAGGTCACGGGAGGCGATGAGCGTTTCTTTGAGTGCGTTCATTTTGTTCAGCAGGCGGGTGATTTCCTGCGTGAGGGTTCCGCTGTCGGACAGCTGCCCGGTGAGCGAGGCAAGTTCTGCGAGGATTTTTGCGACTTCCCGTATGCAGCCGTATCGTTTTGTTCCGTGACCGATGGGAAAGACCTTCGGTCTGGAGGCTGCGGATGAGTATTCTGCGGCGGGCTGCCCGATGTAGAGTATGGCGGTGGTTTCGATGACCGCGTGTCCGCATCCGGCGAAGTCAAAGCCGGCGGGAGCGGGCAGGCCGGCGGTGAGGTGGTTTTCCCGGGCGAACTGGAGAATGGATACTGCGTATCCTTCGTGGGAGAGGAGTCCTGCGAGAAGGAGGGATTTGTCACTGCAGATTCCGGTTCCGTCGACTATGGTTTCCACAGGGAAGCGGGGGGCTATTTCGGTTAAGGAGAGTTTGTTTGTGTCGTAGGGCAGCGACTGGACGTAGGCGGTGATGAGTTCGAGGTATTCGTCGTCGTTCAGGGTAAGTTCTTCCCGGATTTTTCTGAATTGCATGAGAAGGAGCCGGTATATTTGTGTCTGGCAGGGGTCGAGGGAGAGGGCTTTGTAGTAGCCGGCAAGCCAGGCATCCTGGATTCCTGCGGGAACATGTGCGGTTTTTCCGGAGAGTTTCGCGCCGTCGTAGAGGGAAAGGGGTATTTCTATGGTGAAGGTGTAGTTCAGATGACGAAAGGGGAACGCGATTTTCGCGGGAATCGTTCCTTCCTGTCCGGTAGGGAGGATTGAAGGATAGGTGACGTATTTTTCCAGACCGCGTTTAGCCATGTATGGTATGTGGTTGGAGACGAGATGAGAAAAAACGGGGGTATGCGGGACTACTCAATAAAAGGATTGGACATCAGAACCACGCATCATCATCACCTTGCGGTTCAGCGGGGGTAACTATCATCATCTGTCCGATTACTATATTATCATACATCAGTATCATTAATTCTTTTGCAAACACACACTAACAAAGAGGTACTTATGGTGGACAAGAGAACGGTCACAATTGGCGTCAATATCAATCTGGGTAATTACGAAAATCTGCGGGTCGAAGTCACCGACATAGCCGGGGATGAAGCCGCCGTCAGAAACCTCGCGGAATTTCTCGGACGTGCCCTGGACGGATTCGGCATGAATAACGCCGCAACAAAAGCCGCCATCGATAAATACAAAGAACGGGTTCTGGACACTTACGCGCCGGAGAAAACGCAGGAACCCGAATACCAGCCAATGATCATCCCCATCCCCGAGCCGGAGAATACCCCGGCAGAAGAGACCGGAGATGCCGGGAAAGATGATATCGAAGAGGAGGAAATCGGGGAAGGAGTAATCGATGAAGAGGAAATCGAAGAAGAGGAAAAACCCGTGACTCATGTCCCGGCTCCCGCTCCGGTCCCGATCCCTGCCCCTGTTCAGATTCCGGCAAAACCACAGACGATCTATCCGCCTGCGCCGAAAATGGCAGCAAAACCGCCGGCGCCCCGCCCCGAACCTGCAGTCAAACCTGCAGTCAAACCCGCACCTTCCCCCGACGGCGAATATACCTGCGAGAAATGCGGCGCCTCCATCTCCAAAGTCCAAAGAGATGTATCAAACCTCTTCATGGGAAAAACACTCTGTAAAAACTGCATGAAATGAGGACAAAATGAGAAAGAACCTGCTTATGTGGGACCAGACACTATTCAAAGACATCGAAGTCTTTGATATTGACTTCATTCCCGGGCAGTTCGATTACCGTGACACCCAGATCGAAAGACTGGCATTCGCCGTCAAACCTGCCCTAATCGGCGGCAAAGTTCTCAATACCATCTGCAGAGGGGTTCCCGGAACCGGTAAAACCACATCTGTCAGAAAATTCTTCGACGAAATCGAAGAGACAACCAAAAAAATCATCCCCATCCGTATCAACTGCCAGATTGACAGCACCGAATATGCCGTATTTTCCAGAATCTACACCAGACTCACCGGCAACAGTGCACCGCCGAGCGGCACTTCCTTCAAGGCACTCATCGATATGGTCGCAAAATACATCGCAAACGAGGAAATAACCCCCCTCATCTGCCTTGATGATGCGAATTATCTCATTTACAGCAAAGAATTCAATAACGTCCTCTATGCTGTGCTTCGTATCCACGAGGTTTATGAAAATGTCAGCCTCGGAGTAATCGTCGTAATCAGTGACCCCGATATCCTGATGGAAGAAGTCATAGATGCCAGAGTCGCTTCCGTCTTCAGATATGAAACCATAAACTTCGAACCATACTCAGCCGCAGAAGTCGCCGGAATCCTTTCCCAGAGAACACTACAGGGTCTTTACCCGAACGTGCTCTCCTCGGAACAAATGGATATGATTGTGGACCGGACAATGCAGTGCGGCGATGTGCGTATCGGTCTCGATCTCATCAAGCGTTCCGTAATGGAGGCAGAGATTAACGCAAGACTCGGCGTCACAACCGAAGACATACAAAAGGCGTTTTCCGCTTCCCGCGATATGCATCTGTTCGGGATGATAAACTCCCTTGCCGCAGACGAACTGCAGGTCCTCGGGCAGATTGTCAAAATGACCAGCCCGGAGAAGTTCATTACGACCGGAGATGTCAGAAGAGCCATGCCGAAAAATACAGCCACACCGAAGCTCACCCGCTTTAATGATATCATTGATAAATTCAACAATATCCATCTGATTTCCATGGGATATGCAAACAAGGGAGAGGGGAGAAAACGGTATGTCAATCTCAGAGATGATAAGAACCGGGTGGAAAAGCTTCTCCGGAAAAAGACCGGGCTGAAAATGTAAAAAAAAGTGAGTTTGTTCAGAACAGGTTCGCGAAGTGGAACAGCTCTTTTTTCATGGGGAAAATAATGAGCGGCAATTGTCTGAAAATAATGGCTGTTTTCAATTGTAATACAAATGTCATTTTTACCAGAACTGTGCAGGAAACCGGGAGGGTGCCGGATATTTTCGGGAAGTGTACTTAATATGGTTGAATTGACTATATTATTACTATCCCAAACCTGATTTACTGGTATTTTTATCTGACAATGAAGGGACTGTGCAGGGTCCGCAGGTGACCTGCAGGGGTGAACAATTCGCTGATCCTACTTATATAAGCAAAACCGGGAGATGAGAATACTGAGAGCTTTTCTGTGGGAGAAGTTTTTCAGAGGAAAGGATGCGGCAGCAAAGATGAGATAATGACGAGTAAAATTGTAGATGTGGTTTTTATATTACTATCAGTAGCATTACTGATAATTCTTGGTAAAATTCTGATCAGGGTTCTTGAACCTTTAACCGGCATTCAGCCCGAGATGATATTGCTTATTAGTGTACTTGTTTTCATATTTATGTTAGCAGCAACACTTTATGCGTTTTTACGTAAATAATCAGGTATTTTCAGGTGTGAGGAATAGGAAAATAGTTTTTTTGCGTACAGGATACCCTTTTCCATACTGAATAATTTAAAAAATCGGTATGCCCTGCTCCCTTATTATTTGCAGACGGGAGCAGGGCTGTTTTTTTCCAACAGACCCTCACAAAGTGACGCACATTTACTACCCACACCTGTCCTGATAAACCGGAGTGAGCATCCGGGCAGGAGAGTTACAAATTCTCCTGTCCTTATCAAAATATTAGGACGCGATGATATATAATTCTATACCTCAGGTAATGATAATGTCCGATAAATGTGCAGAACCGGTTTTCGCCGGGAGAGAATGTTCATGAATACTGCAAAAACAGGGAGGGAATAGCAGGGTATACCATGAAGGGGGAGGAAGTAAAAAGGGACCAGGGTGAATTTCTTCACCCGGATTCCGGTTTCGCTTTCGCAGTTCCCCGGGTCATATATTCTTCGACGAGTTTGCCGAAGAGCATGATGAGGAATCCGAGAAATACCAGTATCAGTTTTCTCAGGCGAGAGGAGATGTTCATGGTAATCTCCTTTTTTCACCTTAGCAGAGGTCTGGTTTGGTGTCGGCCCAGGTCTCGACTGCTTCCTTAGTCGTGTTCAGGGAATAGCCGGAGCGGGGTGAGCCGTTAGGCTCGCCCTCAGCCGAGCAAACCGAGGGTTTGCG
>DATESH010000072.1:0-3513 GCA_035270965.1 Methanocorpusculum sp. | reverse complement strand
GTTTTGTATTGAGTTCACACCCGTCAATTTTTTCGGAAATCTCAGCAAGATCAATCTCATCCGCAATTACGCCGGAAGCTACGATATTTTCAATCTTGAGAGATGCGTATGTTTTCCCTTCCATCTCTATTTTATAGAGCATGGAGGAGCATAATACTTCGCGTTAGTTATGCCGGAGTTCCCGCGTTTATATACTATCATTCGGGACCCGGGTCTGGAACAACGGCAATAATACGAGGAATACATTGAGGAAAATACCCTTGGGAACAGATATCACCATAAAATCAAAGAGGGTAAACCTGATAAACAGTTAATGCAGTTATTCAATTTTTAATCACCGATTAGATGTTAGTCTAATCTTTGCCTTTATTACGCTGACACATGAGTGCGTAGGCAGAACCGCTATCAAAAAGCACAACCTGAGTAAACTCATCCACAGGCAATCCTGCCTGAAAGGTTTGTCCTGAAGAAATATTTCTCAAAAAAATCAAATAATTCATCTTAAATACGGCGGGTCTCTATAATAGACTGATTTACCTGAAATAAGTATTTTGAAGGTCTGCTCAATGACTGATAATAACGGAAAACATGTGCAAAAAACAAAAATACTAGGATCGATTATTATCGGGCTGGTGCTTGCTGCAATACTCCTTGCTTATGATATGAGTCTGTTTACCCTCGGCAATGATACCTCCCAATATGCTATCCTCATCCTGTTCCTCGCCCGTATTCTGATTGCTTTAGTCATACTTTATCTGTTTACAATTACCGGAGCCTTCAGGCGTCTGGTTTCCGGCGAAGCAAAACTTATAGACCTGGTCTTGACAACTGTTCTGACTCTGGCAATCTCCCTTTATGGTACTTACGGCTGTGTTGATGTGAACGGGGTACTGGTTAACTTCCGTGACGTAGGCGCCATCCTTGCCGGTCTTTTAGGTGGTCCAATCGTAGGTCTGATAGTAGGTATTGTCAGCGGATTTCTGCGGTTCCTGCAGGGTGGAATCGTAGCCATTCCCTGTATGATAGGAACAATTCTGGCAGGTCTCCTTTCAGGTATTGCGATTCGTCTGTGGAAAGGGAAATTGACAGTACTCCGTGCAATTATCATTGCATTAATCGTTGAACTTCTGCATCTGATCGTCATATTCCCGATATACGTATTAAGTATGGGAACAATGACCTTGAATCAGGTTTTGTCAACAATCGCATTGTGCGTGCCGGTAATGTGTGTGGTCACTCCGCTTGGTGTTGCAATCTTTGCATGTATTGTGCGAAAATATGAGTGCGTGGGCAGAACTGCAATCGAAAAGTTAAACTGGAGTAAACTCACCCAAAAATAAACCGAAATTTTTCCATGACAGGAAAATCACACAATTCACACATCCTTTTTTTAAGCAGAAATAATCAATTTGATTCGGGATTTGCCATGCGTTGTTGTCCGCAAAAATCAGGGGAAGCCCCAGATATATTATCGGAGACGCTCAATACTATAGGTATATGTTGGAAATACTGATGACTATAATTTCAGCGGCATTTACGCTGTTCGTCATCCTGGATCCTCTCCTGTCAGTATCGATGTTTATCAATCTGACAAAGGATTTAAAAAAGGCCGATATGATCAGGCAGGCATTTGTCGCTACAGGGGTTGCCGGCATCCTGATGCTGTTTTTCCTGGTATTCAATAATCTGCTCTTTGATTTACTTGGAATTGAACTGGCGAGTTTCAAAGTAGCCGGCGGTATTATCCTCTTCATCCTTGGTCTGCAGATAGTTCTGGGTATTGATATAGGGGGTTCATCTGCAGGGCACGAGAGTCTTGCGAGTCCTGACCGTATCGGAAGAAAATCCATGGCAGGTGTGATTATCGGAACACCGGTTATGTGCGGACCCGGAGCAATTACCACGGTGATGATCCTCGGGGCACAGGACGGTCTTCTTCTGACAATCTTTGCAGTTGTTCTCTCCCTGTTTTGTATCTGGCTGATTCTGATATTCTCAACTCAGATTAAGAGACTGCTTGGAGAAACGGTCCTCGTGATTCTCTCAAAAATAGTGGGTCTTTTGCTCACAGCAATTTCCGTGCACGCAATATGGACAGGTATCCTGGGTCTAATCTCCCTCTCGGTAATCTGATATGGTGCAGTTTACTCCCGCGTTAACAGACTTCCTTGTCTTCGACCTGGAAGCCTTTGTCCCCCCTGCAGACAGAAAACGAAAGAACGGAGCATCTCTTGCGGTGAATTCCTACCGCAAAGGACATACACTTCTTGGGGGTGTGGTTTACAGTAGCCGACCGCTTATGGGTGAGGTGATTCTCGATTATTCCCATCACTGGATCTGGAGAGAGGGAGGTGAAAAGGAGGTGGTGTCCTCTTTTTACAAAATATTTTCAGATATGTGGTCCGGGCTCAAAAACAAAAAAATGATTCAGGCAGATCCGGTTGTCTGCGGGATTGGTATCTCGACATTTGATATGCCGTTTTTGTTAACAAAGTGCCTCCAGTATGAAGTGGCATCTCCTGAGGAGATATACGAAACGCTTGGCAAATGCAGAGTTCTGGATTTATCAGTTGCGGGAATAGGCTTCGTCCCGACGCATAACCCGATTCTGCATCCATGCACGCATAATCAGCTCGCCGATGCATTGCTCCCGGAACGGGAACACAAACCTACCGGAAAAAAAGTGTGGGATATGGTAGATGCAAAGGATTATGCGGCGGTCGAGAAGCGGTGCGAGGGCGAGGTCCGCGAGATGGTGGAAATCGCGGCAAAGATGCTCAACAGTCAATGTCCCCATAATACGGTTTGATATCAAGGACAGGCGTATTATCCAGAGCTTCAAGTCCTTTCACGGAAATATTCAGGTCATCAATTGATAGAATGGTGACAAGGGTAAGGGATATCGGGTTTGGGCGGACCGGAGCACGTGTTGCAAAAACACCGCGCATCTCCCCTTCACCGTGACCGTGCGGTTTGACTTTCAAAATATCTCTCTCGGACCGGTCAAACCAGCAGAGGATGAATACTTTGTCTCCCGGTGAGAGCCCAAATAATCCGTCACGATATTTATCATATATTGTAATCATGCTTGGTTTATCGGAAAAGCGTCCCTGTTTCGGGGCATCTCCGATTTGTTTGAACGGTGAATGCACAATCCCGATAGGCACACACTCGATTTTCTTTGGTGCCGGAATGGATTTAACCGAAAGCAGGTCAAGGGCATTATTGCATAGCCAGTCACACGAACCCACATAGGCATTCTCTCTTGGAACATGGGTGAAGGTTACACCAGCATAATCTGCTGAGAGGAGCTTTGCCTTTTCAAAAAGCGGGGTAAGGTCGGGTGACCGGACCGCATAACTTCCATTCAGTTGGGATATCATCAGATTGCTGTCGGAAAAAACCGCAAGTCGTGTCTCCTTCGGATTGCAGAATTTTGCGGCACATTTGAGAGCATAGGTGAGAGCCGTGTATTCTGCAACATTATTGGAGGCACGCCCAAGTGTCTGGACA
>DATESH010000071.1:0-3563 GCA_035270965.1 Methanocorpusculum sp. | reverse complement strand
CTTGTCTTTGACAATGGAAAGTTTTCGCTTAGGAGCGTTCCTGACATCAGCCACTTAATTGCAAAACAGTTCAACGGAGGAGGACACCCGAATGCATCCGGAGGCAGTTTCAACTATACCTGCTGGGAAAGGTGGAAACTCAAACTCTTCAGAAAAGTATCACGCGCAGAGAAATTCGTATCTGTCGCAGAAAAACTCTGACCACATTCTTTTTTTCTCACCAGCCCAATACTAGGATATGACTACTCTTTCTGACAGTATCCGGATTGATTACGGGATATGCTCGACCTGCGGATCCTGTATAAACGTCTGCCCGAATAACATCATTCTGCGTGACACGGATAACTCGCCAATAGTTCACCCGGGTCCGGAGTGCATCTCCTGCGGGCACTGTATCTCGATCTGCCCAACCGGTGCGATGAGCATTGGAACCATTGAGAAACCGGCACAGTTCACCGATGCGGATTCCCTTTCAACCCATATGAAATCACGCCGCTCGATTCGTATCTGGAAAGACTCACCGATCACCAAAGAGGAGTGCGAAGAACTTATCAGAATAACCTCTTATGCACCGTCCGGATGTAACAGCCGCCCGGTAAAATGGGTTGTCGTAAACGACCCTGCAAAAGTCCGGGCGTTTGTGAGCGCTTCTGCGGAATTCCTGAGGACCGTTCCAAAAGAACATCCAATGTACAGTCTGGCTGCCGGACTCCTGAAGAAATTAGATGCCGGAAATGATATCGTGTGCAGAAATGCCCCGGCCTTGCTCATTGCAGTCACACACCCGAAAGCAGACCAGGGTTTGGTGGACAGCATAATCGCCCTTACCTATGCAGATATCTATGCCCCGGCAATCGGAGTTGGGACCTGCTGGGCAGGATTTGTCATGATTCTGCTCGGAGTCTGCCCGGCACTTGGCAAAACTCTCGGAGTCCCTGACGGGTTCAAACCACACTATGCACTTCTTGCAGGTCACCCGAAATACCAATTCAAAAATATTCCGCCGAGACCTATGCCGGAAATCTTCTGGACATAAAAAAAAGATTAGAGGAATCGTAATAACCGGGGGAGTTCACGTGCAAGCCACGGGTTTGCCCGGAATATCTCTTTGACCAGTGCCTTCACACTGATATCATCAAGGGACATATCACTCATCGAATGGATGATGGAATTCAGTTTTTCATCATCCATTTTGATAAATGCCTCCTTTACCGCATAATTCCTGACAAGGGCATGACCAAGGGGACCTTCACGCCAGGTTTTGTCATAGACCATCAGCGCCTTTTTTGATGTATCGCCATTTTTAATAGCTTCGGCTGCGACTTCTCCGGCAAGCCTGCCGGTATACATCGCATTGTAGATTCCTCCGCCCGTAATCGGGTCGGAAAGACGTGCGGCATCCCCGACAATAATCATATTGTCGGCAACTGTCGGGTCCAGGGGTTTGCAGGCTGAAACTCCGCCCACGATAAGTTCGGTGATTTTTCCGTTCGGGAATTCGCGGGCAATGAACCGGTCAAGGTAATCCTTTGCCCGGTGACCGTCCCCGGATTTCGTGCCGGCAATGCCGATTCCCACATTTGCACACCGGTGACCTTTCGGGAAAAGCCAGATGTATCCCCAGGGAGCTGCTTCAAATGAGAAGTAGAAGAGATTTGCCCTCTCATCAATGTCAATATCGTTGACGATGTACTGGGCACAGGTTTCCAGTTCTGCGAGTGGAACGGTCGTATTGATTCCTGCCCATTTGGCAAACTTGGACTCGACACCATCTGCTGCTATGACAACTTTGGCTCGTACTTCATACGTTTGTCCATGCTGATGAATGATAGCGCCGGAGACTTTTCCATCAATCATGATTGGAGCCGAAGCACGTGCATGAACCTGGATTTCTGCTCCCGCCTCGGCTGCCTGCCAGACGAGTTCACGGTCAAAGACCTTTCTGTCGAGGACGTAACCAACTTTGCCGCCGGAATGGTTGTCACCGATGGTGAACTTTGTTCCATCCGGCCCGATAAGAACAGCTTTGTCGAGGTCGGCTGCAATCCATTTCGGGTCAGGCTCAATAAATTCTGCAAGTGCGTCCTTTCCAATACCCTCGGCACAACGTACAGGCACCCCGATTGCCGGGCGTTTTTCTATAAGAAGAACTGACAATCCCTTTTCTGCAGCGGTTTTTGCGGCAAGAGCTCCACCGGGACCGCCGCCGATAACCAGACAATCATATGATTCCTTCATTTTTCCTCCCAAACGATAGCCCCAAGAGGACACACTATTTGACATATTTTGCATTTATCTTTACAGAGTGTTTCGTCAACTGTCAGATATGCATCGATGAGCTCCAGAGCTCCTCTCGGACAGACGGATACACATGCTCCGCAGTATCCGCAGACATCCCGTCGAATACGAATCATAGTTTTTATTAATAGGTTTTCTAAATTTAAATCCTTGCTATGTTGGAGAACCTTATATCATCCGGCACTCAACATATTTGTATGGACACTGAGGAAAATAAAAAACCGGGATTGATGTATTATATCCTCATGCTTGTTGCAATAGGGTGTGTAACCTATGGTATTTATGGCTGGATTACCGGTATGTGGTAAAAAAAAAAGATTATTTTTTCGAGCCGGGGGCGGCGGCTACCCGCACGACGGCTGCAGCAAGTTCTTCCAGCATCTCGGCAGGGAAGCCGGCAACCATTTCATCGTCGGCGATTCCGGAAAACTTCCGGGAACCATCACATCCGAGAGAGAAGTTCGGCTCTCCGTTCAGCACAACAAATGCTGTGGCATCTGAACAGATTGACTGAATACCGGAAAATTCGGGATAAAGTCTTCCGCCTAGTTTGTAGATGGAGGCCTGAGCCAGTTTCAGCATTGCGAAAGGATTTGCAAAGATAATTACAGCATCCGGTACGAACGCTGCTTTTTCCAGGGGGGCATAGACAGTAGCATATGTCTCCTGCGGGAGTGAAGGAACATTGTACACAGTTCTTTTGCTTGCAGAAAGAGAACTGTATTTTCCAAGTTTGAAATAGTGTTCGCCAGACGCCATCGAAGGTCCGATTTCACGCAGACCAAGGACCCATGCCCCTCCTCCGCACTGGTGTTTTGCATCGGGAGCAAAGAACACTTTTCCCTCGCGTGCGAGAGAAACCATCCGGCAGTGACGAACGGTCTCCTCAATTTCAGGGATACCTGCGGGAATCTGCTCGGGCGATAAGGCAATTTTTATTGCGACCGGGGAACCTGTGAGATGCAGGGTTTCCTTCAGCGTCGCAGAAATTTGTGCGTAATCTACCATGAAGAAGAATGGGTCATCCTGTTATATAAACCCGTTCATAAAACACGGAGCTTCTGCTCGACCTTCTGGAAAAAGTCTTTGCCGACATCAACAAACAGAGCCGGTTCTTTGGATTTTTTGATGATAATACGGGCATTTTCCCCGATTTCATACTGATCCTGACCATCTATTACCAGAAACGCCGGCTTCGCAGAGACCAGACGGATCTCTACCTCACTTTTGGAATTAATCAGATATGGGCGGGATGAAAGCATATA
>DATESH010000070.1:0-3061 GCA_035270965.1 Methanocorpusculum sp. | reverse complement strand
ATCGGGCATGTACCAGTGTTTTTCAAGGAAATGGCAGAATCGGATCCTCTGATTCATGAGGCTGTCCTGAAACTGGACAACTATATCTGGTCGGATGGTTCTCTGACCCGTAAAAACAAAAAACTCATTGCCATTGGAATTGCTGCGGCAATGAGAGATGACCATGCCCTTCGTGCGCAACTGGCCGGAGCTCAAATGGTTGGTGTTACTGCGGAAGAGGTTGAAGAGGCATTACGTGTAACATTTATGCTATCGGGTATGCCGTCGTATGTTTACGGAAAACAGGTTGCAAAGACTATTTATCACGACTGAGGATTTATTCCCCACCCATTTATTTTATCATATTCTACGTTGAATCGTTAAGTAATGATAATATCTCTGCCGCTTGCAATATCGGCAATCGTTGTTCTGGCGACATTTTTGTATGCATCCTGGCAGGATGTGAAGACCCGTACCATCTATGCTGTGACATGGTATCCGGCAGCATTAATCTGCGGGGTTTGCACTGTCTGGTTCTGGGTTGAATATTATCCCGTTCCCGGAGCAATGTATCTTTTCTTCACGTCTATTCTGGTGACTCTCCTGATTGGCGTTTTCACCTATTTCGGTTTATTCGGTGTGGCCGATGGGAAAGCACTGATTCTTTTATCTCTTGTGGTGCCGGTTACGCCATTTGCGGCGTGGATCTTCCCGTCGCTTTCCCTGTCCACGCTTATGAACGGAGCCGTTTTTGCGTTGATCGTGCCGGTGTTTTTCCTTGTCAAAAATCTTGTTTTGAAAAACAGGGCGCCATTCTGGCTGATGTGTTCCGGAAAGCCGGTTCCCGGAGAGTCGATTACCAAATATTTCGGCTTTTTATCCGAGGAAATCACCGAAGAGGATGGGGTAATTTCCAGAAAGTTCTGTCGTGCCCACAGTTCAATCAGTGCACTCAGAAACCAGTCGGATTTGTCGATTAGAAATCTGCGCGAAAATCCGGAGAAGTATGCCTCAAAACTTGCCCTGTATAAAAAAGCCGGAAATATCTGGATCTCTTACGGGGTTCCGTTTATGGTGCCGATTACCATCGGATATGCGTTCGCCCTTTGCGGTTTTTCGGTTGTGGATATTTTTCTCGGGATCTTTTTGTGAGCGGGTCCCGGTAAAGGGCAGAATTCAGAGAAGATGGTAGAGCGTATCTCTCTGATGAAGGGTTCTGCCGATATCACCGCACATCCGGCTCATATCCTCCGGACTGAAATAATCGGCTTCTTCTCCGGCTCCTGCGGTTCTCGAAAGAGAGTCCACGAACATCGTCCCGCCGACATCGTTTCCTCCTGCCATAAGGCAGAGTTGTGTCATCTTCTGTCCTATCTTAGACCATGGGACCTGGATGTTTTCGATGTTATCAAGGAATAGACGTGATACGGCAACCAGCAGCAAATCTTCCCGCCCTGTTGCATCATGCGTCACGAGACCTGCCTTTTCGAGAGGCGTATTTCTGTGCAGAAAAGAAAGCGGCACAAGTTCGGTAAACACACCGCATTCATCCTGAATGTCACGGAGAATTGATAAATGCCGGGCTCTTTCGTCAGGTGTTTCCACAGATCCGTACATGATAGTGGACGTTGCCTTAAATCCTGTGTCCGATGCCTCTCTGATAATTCTGACCCATTCGGAGGTTGATAGTTTTTTTTCGCAGATAATTTTCCGGACACTGTCGACTAAAATCTCCGCGGCAGTTCCCTGAACCGAGCCGAGTCCGGCAGCTTTCAGTCGGATGAGTGCCTCTTTGGTTGTAATCCCGCTTCTCTTTGCCGCATACAAAATCTCATCAGGACTGCATCCATGCACATGAACTCCGGGAATCTCTTCGTGGAATGTCCGAATCATCTTCTCATAATTTTCAAGAGTGAAGTCAGGGTGAATCCCTGAAAGAAAACAGATTTCGGTTACATTCTTTGTGAGAGCATCTCTGGTATGTTCACGGAATTCCTCATCGGTAAAACAGAACGCATCCGAATCGGTGGCTTTCCTCCCGAACGCACACAGACCGCACCGGTTTTTGCAGATGTTGGTCATGTGGATGTTCATGTTTCTGACGTATGTAACCACATTCCCTTTCTTTCTCTCACGAAGAATATCTGCAGCTTCTGCAATTTTCCAGATATCCCTGTTGTTTACTCTGAGCAGGAATGCTGCCTCTTCCCCGGTGAGCCGCGCTCCCCCGAGGACATTATCCAGAATGGTCGCGACGTTCATCTTTTCATATCCGTTATCTTCTTGGTCTTTTTATTTTTCTTTAGTACTCTGCCGATGAATTCAATCATCACGAGAATTATAATCACTATCAGGGCAGTTTCAAAGATATGGAGGGGCACAAAACCAATCAGCGGAATGGCAAATAAGGCTTTTCCAATGATCCACTCCTCTTTGACCGGCTGTATTCTGCCGTAGTCCGCGAAGATTGCATTCTGGTTCTGGTCATAGAGGTCATTGTTATCACCTTTAGTCATATATCCCGCGTGCGCTGCATCTCCGGTAAATCCTTCCTGTTGGGCGGCGGACTCGTTCATCCATGTTATTGCTCTGTGGATAATCGGTGTTACACCGGTTTCTCCGTTTGGCTGATAGACAATAACGTCACCATATCCCCCAAACGAAATTTTTCCCGAAGAGGCAGCCTCAACTGCTGTCACATATCCGCCGTATCTGTTCTCCTCAACGACAAATATGAGGTCGCCAACATTCATATTCGGGATCATGCTCCCTGATTCAACGGCAACAAGAGCCGGCCATGTGCCGGATATGCCAAACAAAACAGCTCCGATTATAGCAACTATGATTAAAATAATCAGGATATCCCGGATGAAATTTATTATCGGGTTTTTCGATTCTGGTATTTTCGGCTTGGAAAGCGACATTATCTTAATACCTTATTCTTTCAGGAAAGGTATAGTAGTTTCTAATGCCTCCTTTTTTATTTGCCGAATCTTCGGCCTCTGGACTGAAAATCGCGGAGAGCCCGGAGAAAATCCACTCTCCTGAACATACACCAGTTGATATCGGTGAAAAACAATTC
>DATESH010000069.1:0-10021 GCA_035270965.1 Methanocorpusculum sp. | reverse complement strand
TAACCAGGTCAGCTTCAAGGAACAGCTGAGGCTGTTTTACCATAGTAACTGTTACTGTGTTCATGATATCTCCAATTACTCCGTGATGTCCACTTTGATTGCGTACGGGTTGTGTACGTGCTCTTCCTGAACTGCGTAGTTTTCAAGGTCCACGGTGTAGGAGTGCAGGAATTTGTCGCGAATATCACGATCTACCTGTTTGTTCTCCGGAACGATGGAGTTGACCCAGATGGTCTTCTTCGGCATGCTGTAGTTAACGATGTCGTGGTTTTCAACACAGAGTACACCATCCTTGAAGAAGGCGAAAACGTTGCCGAAAGCAGTTTCATACTGTTCGGGATCGCTTGGGAGGTTCTCCGGATCGATGTCGAATACAGCGACATTGGCATTCATGCCAGTCTTTAAGCTGCCGTAGAGGTTGGAGAAACCAAGTGCCTTTGCCGGACCTGAACGGGTCATCTGTGCAAGCTCATAGAGCGAGATTTCTTTGTCAGAGAGTTCGCCAATGTAGGTGGTGTCAATGACTTTGTCGCCGTACTTGAGTTCGTTTGCAATGAGGTCGTTACGTGCTTTTGCAGAAAGGAGCCACTTGTAGATTCTCGGGTATCTCCAGAATGGTCCTGCGTTCGGGTGGTCAGTAGTAATGAAACACCGATCTTTATCTTTAGCAAAGAGCGAAAGTTCCAGACCGATTGCCCACTGTGCACCGGCGATGTAGGTCTTCGGATCGTAGATGAATGGAACGACACCTGCTGCAGTCTCAAGCTCAATGTCGACGTTGGTCCATTTGAGGTGGTTGAGGTGGCTCAGATGATACTCGAACGGTCCATCTGCGGTCATCGTAGTGGTTTCATCAAGAGTGACGTTACCTGTATCAATGGTCAGAAGCTTCTGCTTGTTGACATAGTCCATGACTTCCTTGGATTTGGATTCAAAGGAACTGGACTTGAAGGAGTCTCCACCATAACAGTGGAACTGCAGATGTGTGTGGTGCATGACCTGCTCACGACCGAAGTCGTTGTTTGGCTTGTAGCCTTCAACGAGCTTGAGGGTATCGAGAGTGGTGGTGTAGTTACCTGGGTTACCAAGGTTGTTGGTGTGAACGTGGATTGAATGAGGGAGTCTGAGGTACTCGTTAGTCTCAATTAATCCTTTCATGATTTCTGCTGGAGTGATGTCAAAGTACGGAACTTTGTCATGGATGGTGATACAGTTAAGACCCCAGCCCCATGCTTCTGTTCCTCCAGGGTTGACACACTTCAATGCATATCCGCGGGTAGCGTTCAGCATCCAGGAAGTGTATGCTCCGGCGTTCTCGATTTCGTGATTCTTAAAGTATTCAAGTAAGAACCAGTTATTACCGACAACGGGCATTGCTGCTTGATCAATGATTGGTGTGTCACGGATTTCTTCATGGACATGTGCTGCCTCAAGTGGCGGCATTGCTGCTTCCATGACGAAGCCATAACCCATACGGGCGTAGTCGTATCCGGTCTTTACAACAGATGGAACGGAGAAACCCATTTCCATTCTCAGATTCGACTTTCTATTCGGGGACTTGAAGAGTTTGTCTTCCGGACGGAAGAGACGACCTGCATCTACTTTGGGTCCTGCAACATGAGAGTGAATATCGACACCGCCAGCCATAACGGTTTTGCCGGTTGCATCAATGACTTTGGCAGCCTTGCTGACTTTGTCAACAATTTTGCCATCTTTGATGCAGATATCCATCTTCTGACCGTTGATACTCTGGGTAGGATCGATTACACATCCGTTTTTGATGATGTACTCTGTCATTGGTAGACCTCCTTTACAGGTCTTACATCAGCAAGAGGAGTTGAATAGTCCCAGGTTCCGTCACATTCAATGCCGGCGTTCTTGAGTTCCTGCATGCGTTCGTAGATCTTGTCAAAGAGCTGCTCATCAGTCAGTATGCCGTTAAACGGCTTAACAACTGCACGATACTGAATTGGAACGTTATCCATACGATAGCAGATACCGCCGGTTTCTACACCAACGATTGCGACCGGGATATGGACATCGGAGACGGTGGCTGCCATGTTGACAGACGGGTCGATAGTGACCATCGGGATACCAGCGCCGCCAATCTTCTCAAATGCACGGATTGGGAAGTGTGCGCCTGAATCAGTTCCGATGTTGATGAATGCATCAATTTCACCACGGTTAGCGAGATCAACTGAGGACGTTTCTCCGGGATTCATGTGTGCGACAGAGCCTTTGGTCAGGTCAAGACAGTATGGGAATCCAAACTGCCACGCCCATACAATACCAGGGCCTGCAATGTTGTAGTGTCCACGCATTGCCATGATGGTACACTTGGTGTACTCGTTAATATCACGGACAAGGTTGATTGCAATGTCGACGTTGTGGTTACGACCATCAGAGTGGCAGAGACCCATTCCGAAGAATATGTGGACATAACGTCCTGCCTTCATGACATCACATGCTTCAAGAATCTTTTCTTTCGGGACGCCTGCAACAACTGCCGGGACTTCGGCTGCGTAGCCGTGCATCACCATACGGAATGCATCGAACAGTTCGTAGTCGTGACCCTGCTGAACCTGAAGGAACTGGTTTGCACAGCGTGCGGTATCGGTGTATCTCGGGTCAATTACAATGACCTTTCTTCCACGAGCTCCCTTCCCGGTGAAAAATCCACGCGGGAAGATACCGTATCTGGACATGTGGCGCGGGTGTGCATGTGCCGGGTTGGATCCCCAGTAAATGACGACATCTGCACGATTCTTGACTTCTCCAAGGGTACAGGACGGGTATCCGGTATCGAAGATTGCCAGGAAGGAGGATCCGTGGCAGATAGATGCACAGTTATCAAGAACTGCACCTGCATCTTCTGCGACACGACCTGCTGCTGCCATACCTTCACAGTTTGTTGATCCGAATCCGAAAATCAGCGGCTTCTTTGCCTTAATGAGCATCTTGGCAGTGAAGTCAATTGCTTCTTCGTAGGTGATGTCCTTGTAGGTTCCATCAGGCTGCCGGCGGCGTGGAGTACCAACACGTCCCTCTCGGGATGCGTGGTGGTAAATCTCAGTACCTATAACACATGCATTCTTGACTTCAATGATCTTGCCGTCCTCAACGGTGACTTCAAGGTCATCACAGCAAGCTCCACAGTATGGACATGCAACGTGCTTGATTACTTCTTGCATATTTTTAACCTCACATTGGCCAGAGCAACTTACCGTTCCATTTGTTGCATGCTTTCTGAACGAGTTCAACTGCCGGAACGACTCTTGCTTCTGGAGATGGTTCAACAGTTACCGGGAAACCGCTGTATTGTGGTTCACCAGTAGACTGGGTCCGTGGCGGGACGACCTGGTTAGCCCAGACACCCTGACGGATGTGACAAAGACCACGCGGGCAGGTCTGTCTTCCAATTGTTGATTTGACGAAGACTTCTCCACACTCACTGGTTACTTTGACGACGGTGTTTAAGTTGATGCCCAGTTCTTTGAAGTCATCAGCATTCATTTCGATAATGCTGCAGACATCAAAATATTTCTGGGTGGTCTTCCCAGATTCCATTGCTTCGCCTTCTTCGACGGCACGCTGGGTAATCATATTGAGATGTAATACTGTCATCTTAGAGTCCTCTTCTCTTTCTCTCTTCTGCAATAGGCGAGGGACCAATCTCTTTTATTGTGTTGACCACGTCGGTGATAACAGCTGCCCATTTTGCACCTTCCGAAGCTGACACGAAGGTCATCCGGAAGCGTCTGTGCTCGATACCCATGTTGCTGAGGATGCTCTTTACGAGGAACATTCTCTTTGCTGCCTTGAAGTTGCCTGCAAGGTAGTGGCAGTCACCAAAGTGACAGCCAGACACAAGAACCCCATCTGCTCCATCAGCGAATGCTTTCAGGACAAAGAGGGTGTCGATACGACCGGTACACATAACACGGACAATTCTGACGTCCGGGGGATATTGGACACGGGCTGAACCTGCACCATCTGCACCGGCATAGGAACACCAGTTACAGATAATACCGAGAATTTTCGGTTTCCACTCATCAGTCATTACTGTTCGCCTCCAAGGAAGAATGCATCAATCTGAGCAAGAATCTGCGGGCTCGTGAAGTGCTGCATCTTGATTGCTCCGCCTGGGCAGAATCCGCCACAGGTACCACAGCCTTTACACTTTGCTGCAGTGACTTCCATGACTGTTCTACCATTGACAACCGTCATCGACAGAGCAGAGTATGGACAGAGTCCGACACACATACCACAACCTGCGCAGAGGTCCTGCATGCACTGAGCATAATACGGCTCAAGTTCGACATGACCGGTATGAATTGGAATCGATGCTGCGGATGCGGCACCTTCTGCCTGTGCTACGGTATCTGGAATATCTTTCGGACCCTGGCAGACACCTGCGAGGTACACACCAGCGGTGGTAGTTCCACAGGGATTCAGTTTCGGGTGAGCTTCGAGGAGCCACTTGTCGCCTGAGCAGGAAACACCGAACTGTCTGCGGACAATTTCTGTATCTGCGGAAGGCTGGATAGCGGCTGCAAGTACGACGAGGTCGACCTCAATCTGCATCGGGGCTCCAAGGAGAGTGTCCTCGGCACAAACGATAAGGTTCTTGTTCGGGAGTTCCTGGATCATAGCAACACGTCCACGGATGAATTTCGCGCCTTCGTTCTGCACACGGTAGTAGAACTCCTCGTATGCTTTACCGAATGAACGGATATCCATGTAGAAGATGTAGGCTCTGCATCCCGGAATCTTTTCGATGACCTGGTGAGCGTGCTTCAGTGAATACATGCAGCAGAATCTGGAGCAGTATGGCTTGCCGATACCAGTGTTGTCCCGTGAACCTGCACAAAGAACGAACCCAACGGAATGCGGGGTCTCGCCGTCGGAAGGGCGGACAAGGTGACCGATTGTAGGTCCTGATGCACAAATTAACCGCTCAAACTCGAGAGAGGTGATGACGTTATCATAAAGTTTGTAACCCCATTCCTTCTTCTCTTCGATTGGGAAGGCTTCGTAACCGGTTGCAAGGATGACAGTACCCACTTTGATTGTGAACAATTCATCCTGCATTTCAAGGTCGATTGCCTGCTTGGTTCCGCATGCAGTGATACACAGACCACATTTCACGCATGAATCGAAGTCAATGGTGTAAATCAGTGGAACGACCTGGGCATGGCAGATATAGATTGCCTTGCGGGGTGCCATGTTGAATTCCCACTCATTGGGTTTTACGACAGGACAGACGTTTGAACAGTCACCACATCCATTACATCCTCCACCGACAATACCTTTTGCTGCGGCTTCAGTTGGTGTCATGACACCACGGGCGTGGCGGCGGATCGTGACATCGAAGTTCCCGATGTATCCTTCCACATTCTCGACTTCTGCGAGGGTGTAGAGTTTGATACCGGGAGTTCTGCCGGCTTCTGCCATCTTCGGAGACAAAATGCACTGGGAGCAGTCAAGAGTCGGGAAGGTCTTGTCAAGCTGTGACATGCGACCACCGATTGTCGGCTGTTTCTCAATGAGATAAGTCTCGATTCCGGCTGCTGCGAGATCCATAGCTGCCTGAATACCGCCGATACCTGCACCGACGACTAAGGCACGGTGTTCTACCGGCACTGACATCGGATAAAGGTCTTCGAGTTTGGCTGCTTTGGCAACGGCAATACGGATAGCGTCTTTTGCTTTCGCGGTTGCGCCATCCCAGTCATGCATGTGGACCCAGGAGCCCTGGTCACGGATGTTGGCCATCTCGAATCTGAACGGGTTCAGACCGCCGTTTGCAGTTGCGGTTCTGAAGGTTGGTTCGTGAAGACGGGGAGTACATGCTGCAACGACGATACCGGTTAAGTGATATTCGGCAATTGCATCTTTGATCATGTTCTGACCGGGGGTCGAACACATGTATGCATAGTTCTGAGCAACGACGACGTGCGGAATAGTTGCTGCGTAATCTCTTACTGCCGGTACATCAAGGGATCCGGCAATGTTTGTACCACAGTGGCAGATGAAGACACCGATTCTGGGTTCTTCCGGTGCTTCTGTAGTGGCTGCATTTTTACCTGTATATACCATCTTACTGGCCTCCCTTCAGTTTATCAAGGAATGGTTTGCAGGAAATCTGGTGAAGGTCAAGACCAAGCTCGAGAGGGGACATACCCTGAGCAAGTCCGAGCATTTCACAGTAGTGGAGAACCGGGAGGTTCCAATCGATACCGAACTTCTGACTGATTTCGACCTGTCCGCGATCAAACTGAAGCTGACAGAACGGACAGGTGTCGACTACAGCGTCGGCACCAACAGCCGCCATGTTGGTTAATTTTTCGTTGGTGATATCAAGAGAGTGGGCGATATCATATCCGCGGACTCCTCCGCCTGCACCACAGCACTGCATCTTATTACGATATTCTACTGCATCAGAACCGAGAGCATCGACAAGTTCTTCGAACCAGAGCGGATGTTCTGTGTCACCAATGACGCCGCCGGCAAATTCCCGGTCTTTTCTCGGTTTAAGAAGGTGGCAACCATAGTGGCAGGCGACTTTAACGCCAGTGAGCGGTGTGGTAACACTATCTCTCACTTTTTTAAGACCACATACCTCATCGTTATAATAGAGTTCAGCAAGGTGATAGACATTAGAAGTACCTTTGTACTCCATATCGACTTCCTTTAAGACTTCATTGACGGAGTCACGGAGCTCATCGTTCTTTTTCAGTTTGTAGTTGACTTCCCACATGGATTTGTAACAGCCGTTACAAATAAGGGCAATGTCCATGTTCATCTGTTCCGCAAGGATGAGATTTCGTGCAGCCATTGCATACCAGACGTTAAGGTCGATTGACCCGAATGCGCCCGGAGCCGGACAGCAGGATGCTCCCTTTAACGGTAAAAGCTCAATACCAAGTTTTTTACCGGTACGAATTGCAGAGGCCTCAATACCGGGATACCGGTTAGGGGCGATACATCCGAGGAAAAATGCATATTTGTGCGTCTCGTTTGACATAATTATTGACCCCCCTCTAGGACTTTATCTGCGAGCTGTTTGGTGCCGTATGCCTCGAGAATCTTACGGATTGCAGGGAGGAATTCGGGATATTTGCAGGTGGTTTCGGGCTCAGCTTCAAGACCTAACTTGACACGGGCAGCACGGTTAGCGTCATTGTTCGGGACGGCATGACCTGTGTTGTAGATGAAGTTTACCGTTGCAAGGAAGTTCTTAGGGACGATACCCCGCTTCGCTGCCATGTTTCTCATTGCAAAGATGACGTCAGTCGGAATGAGATCTCTCGGGCAGCGGTCAGAGCAGGTATAGCAGGTTGTACACAGCCAGAGATCTGGATCGGTAAGACTGACTTCTTTCATGCCGAGGTTGGCCCTGCGCATGAAGGTTCTGATCCGGTAGCTGCTTCTCGTAGCTGACGGACAGGAGCCTGTGCAGGTTCCACACTGGAAGCAGAGATGGGCTGCAGTGCCGCCGATCTTTTCTACTTCGGCAGTGAACGACGGGTCGCTATCTTCTGAGGGGCGGTAAACCCGATCGGATAGCTGTGCTGCAAGGGCAGCATCTTTATATGCTTTTGCACTTGTCATATTTGTTCACTCCAGTTTTTTCGTTTCGACTGTACCAAACGTGGATTCCACTAATTTGGACGTCCGCGGGGTTAACAGCTTGGCTGCAATCCTCTTGTACAGGTCGGTCTCCGGTCCTTTAATGTGGATACCGGTTCTCCTCAACGTAAGAGCATCTTCTGATGGACATGCATTGACACATGCGCCGCAAAGGATACATAACTCGTTGTTGATGGCGATGTTGGCTTCGATACCGTCTCTCTTCATATCGATTGCCGGCATCGGGCTAGGCAGATAAAGTGCGTTGCACGGGCAGATATCGACACAGGTTGAGCATCCTCCGGGGCACTTTTTTGCATTAACGATGAGTTCTCCTTCGAAGAACTTCGTAATAGTGATTGCCTCAGACGGGCAGACCTGTTTACACCAAGTGCAGGTTATACACTCTTCTTTGTCAATCGTGACTTTACCTGGAAGTTTTGCCTCTGCGTTGACTTTCCTATCGACAGTAATTGCGTCGTGCGGGCAAGCCTCTACACAGACCTTACAGCCGTCACAGAGATCTTCATTCCAGATGACTTCGCCAGCCGATCCTACATGTTCTGCAGTGAACGGGACACGCTTCAGTTTTAGTGCCGGACAAAGTGAGGTACAGACACCACAGGCAGTACACTTTTCCTTATCGACAACAAATGTCGTCTTTGCATCAAGTGCAGTCTGGCGTTTTATACCGCCTTCTACTTCGCCTTCATAAACGGGGACGTCACGGATGATTGCGTCATGCGGGCATGCCTCGTGGCATGTTGTACAGCGGACGCACTTCTCCTGATCAATCTCAGCAGTAAAATCGTACTCCGGGAACCCTTCCTGCTCCAGAATCGGGAGGCTTGGTTCACCATCTACTTCTACGAGAAGTGCATTAAACGGACACATAATCGTACAAACACCGCAATATGAACATTTTGCGGGGTCGATGACGATTGGTGCGTCACCAGAAGCTACACCGCGGACAGCTGCGCCGACCATACCAAGGGAAATTGCTTCCTTCGGACAGGCCTCCACACAGATACCACAACCGGTACACTTTGGTTTGTTTAACACAAGGTGGGAAACTTTTTTCAGGAGCTTCTGCTCCATGATTATTGTTTCTCCCTCGATTTTCGTAGAGAATTTTGGAAACATTGTGCTCATTACCATGATGTTTTCCTCTCTCCTTAGTGACCCTCTTCAGCAGCTTTTGCTGCGGGGGCCTGCGATGCAACTAGTTTAATAACATCGTATGGGCATGCTTCGACGCATACTCCGCAACCTGCACACAGTTCGTGATTCAGGTCAAGGGAAATTGCCTTACCATCAGTCACGCGGTAGATCTTGTCAGTTGTGGCAGGATCCACGGTACAGAGTTCCAGTGCGTTTACCGGACATGCTACTACACAATTGTTACAACCAGCACATCGCTCCATGTTGATATGCATTGCAAATGCCATTGCTTATATGCACCAGCCTTTAATCGACCGAAATCGATTACAGATATGGTTGAGTAAGAAGACAGATAAATGTTCTTAATCAAAATAAGCTCAAATTCAACTCAGATTCGCATAAATAAAATACAACAACTTATCAATATAACTTTGTTAATATAGTATTAAGGGAAAGACACACTTATATTAATCACTAAGAATACCTATTATATATCTTCAAATTAGGGGGGGTTCACCAATCAATCTTCATATAGAGCTTATTTTGAAAGAAAAACCGTTTTGCGCGCGTTTTTTATGGGAGAACAAAAAAAATATCCTATTAAATTGTCACTGATATCAACTATCTTCACTTGTCATGAACTGCTCAATATTAGTGGGACTGAAAAAATAGACCTACCGATGTTCTCATATACTGTTAAGACCGATATTTCTGTTAACGAAAATTCCGGTAACAATACTATGATGATTACGTTAACCCCGAATCAGGTAAGAGAAAAGTTTGGACCGATGTTCTGTCATCAGCTCCTTGTAATGACCGATGAAAAAAATGGAATTGCCGAACTCCATGAACAATGTCATGCAAGAGGTCCGATTGAGTGGGACCATATGAACCGGAGAAGAGCCGGCGGAGCACTCATCTACGCAAAAACCGAAGGAACCTCTATGACGATGCTGGCAAATATCGGATCATATCCGATTCACTTCGGACCATCCGATACAGAACTCGGCGGTCAGGCACTCGAAGCAATTATTGTAAAAGGAAATGAAGTACACACTTCGTGGGTTGGAGCCGCAGGAGCCGGTGTAGGAGTGGCAGCCTGCCTTGCTCAGGCCCCGGGCGTCATCAGAACAGAATATGCCAGTGAGGAAGATCTGAAAGTCGGCGGTGCACGCATCTGCAGAAGTACCGTTATCCTGCCGAAATATGAGAAAATCACCTTTGGTAT
>DATESH010000068.1:0-4539 GCA_035270965.1 Methanocorpusculum sp. | reverse complement strand
AGTTCTATTATCCCCCGCCCTTTGGTGAACACACTCTGTACAGGTGTCTGCATGGGGTCAGTATAGGAGGAGTGGAGTACCCCTATCTGTTCAAGAGTAAATTTTTCTGACATGCTTCAGGTGTATTTCTCATCCGGATATCCGGGGAACCCATACTTTTCAAAGATTGCTTTTCCTTCGTCTGATGCAACAAAGTCAGCGAACAATTGGGCAAGTTCAGGCTGAGTGGTGAATGTTGTCACTCCAATTGGCGTAATGAGGATGGAATTATCCGTCACGGGAATCTCAATTGTAGTGAAAAGATCTTGATCGGCACAGTCGAGCGTCAAAACAGCTGCATCAGCATTTCCGGTTGATAAAGCAGTTACGACTTCGTTGATGGTGGCCCCGCAAAGAACGACGTTCTTTTCAACCGCATCTAAAACACCGGCTTTATTAAAGATGATGACACTGGCTTTTCCAATGGCTGTAGAATTTACATCTCCTAAAGCAACACGAAGACCAGGATCTGCAAGGTCTTCAACGACAGTAATCCCATAAGGATTTCCTTTGGCAACGGCAATAACCGGCACGTGATAGGCTACTGGCTGATACTCTGCACTCACAAGACCTTTCGCAAGAGCATTTTGGTAATCAGGTTCTCCACCCGGTATGAAAATATCGCCGAGTTGAGTGGTTGTCATCTGGGAGATTAAAACACCCGATCCGCCATAGGTGAGATCAACGGTTGTATTATATTTTTCGCCAAATGCTGTTCCGATTTCGGCCATCGGACCTTTGAGCCCGGCACCGCAATAGACGAGAAGACTCTGTCCATCATAATTCGTTTCTTCTGTTACACAACCAGCCAGACACACGATGACCAGAAGTAGAAAACCTACTACTGATGCAAAAAGAATAGATTTTTTCATGAATATCAATAAGACGCCAATATATATGAATTGATTAGTTTATTATTATATCAAGTTAATTTAATTAAATTAACATAATTACCAATCCGGGAGTCTTCAAGACATTTTACTCCTGCAAAAATGAAAGATGGATACCGATTTATTTCACGAACCGGTCGTCGGAACGTTTCTGTTCGATATCATCCAGTTTTCCTTCAAACCACCCGTAACGCTCATTCTGGTATGCATCAAATACCGGGACATATGGTTTGATATCCAGGAGAGGCGTGCCATCCAGAATGTCAACCTCTCCGATATGGAGAATATTCTCCTCACGCCCAAGCATGCGGACTACGGAGAATCCAATTGCATTCGGTCTTTTCGGGACCCGGGTAGCAAAAACACCATGGCTTTGCGTGTCGAGAAACGGCATAACGGTAAGATTGCAGCCGGTACTTTTATGCAGATGATAGATAAGCATAATCCGGGTGAATTCTTCGAGGCCGTTAAGACCGTCGGAAAATTCGGGGAGAATCTCTATCGTCCCTTGAAATTCTTTTGCTGCAGGAGGCTGAATGGGCATTCCCGTAAGTTTCAGATGAGGAGTATGGACAATGCCTATCGGACTGAATTGGATCGGTTTTTGTTCGGTCATGAATTGTATCTCTGTTATACTAATATATGGGATTAATTCATTTAAAATTAGGTTCATCCTCCTTTACCAGAGTGAGCGGATTATCCTCAAAAGAATGATTCTTATGTAAGGCTATTTGATATGAAAAATGATTGAAATGCTGCTTCTGATTATGCCGCTGAAACCGGCAATATCCTCTCTATAAATACGTGCAAAGCATCCGGAAAAATCCCAAAGGTAATGCTCATCTTAGCTGAAACACTACTGTTCAAGGGTGATATCTATGGAAAACTCGACGAAGAAAAGTAACGTCCTGTGTCCAGTCATCAACTGATATGATGCTGGCCCATTCACAGACACCCGCATTTACCTCCGAAAATATACATACTTCAAAAATCATCTTAATAAATTACTAAAGCCCATATAAATGCATGAAAACAAAATCCCGAATATATGAAATGGGAGGGGTCATCACCGAAGCTGATGGAGACTACTGCACTCTCCGTCTCCGCCTGCCGGCAGGCATCGTAACACCCGACCAACTCATCGCAGTCGGGCAGATTGCACAGAAATACAACATCGATAACGTCCACCTCACAACCCGCCAGACTATCGAAATACCTCACATCAAAGTCACCCAGCTCGAGGAAGTATCCCGGGAATTACTTGCCAGCGGACACGATATCGGTGCAGAACGTGCAGAAGTCGTCAATATCACCGCATGCCCCGGAACCGACCGGTGCAAACTTGCCAACATCGACTCCCTCCATCTAGCCAAAGAAATAGACAAACGCTACTTCCGAAAAGACATGCCCGGCAAAATGCGCATCGCCATATCCGCATGCCCGAACGCATGTACCAGCGAAACACTCAATGAAATAGGCATTACCGGTCTGAGAAATCCAATCCGGGAAGCAGGAACCTGCACAGGATGCGGAACCTGTGTTCAGTTCTGCCGTGAAGATGCCATCGAGGTACGTGACGGGCGCATTGTCATGGATAAAACACTCTGTCTCGAATGCGGAACATGCGTCAGATCCTGTATCTATGGCCTGCTGCAATCCGAAACGGCCGCTTATAGAATCACCTTCGGCGGCAGACGGGGCAGACATCCGAAAGTAGGCATGCACCTCATAACTGTCAACTCCGAAGAAGCAACCCTCCTTGTAGTTGACGCAATCATTGACTGGATCTATCGCTTTGCAAGACTTGATGTCCCAATCGTAAGTCAGATCGGAAAAGACCTGAACTTTGAGGAGTTCAAAGCAAACCTGCCAAAGAAACTCCCGCCGGGATCGGTTGTAGCAACATAAAAACAGAAGATATCTATTAATTTATTCTAAAAAAGGTTGAAAACCAGTTAGTCTTCTATTTTTCTAAAAAGACCGGGTTTCGTCTTCGGAACCAGACACAAAGGACAAACCCAGGTATTGGGAAGATCCGCATATTTGGTTCCCGGGGGAAACCCATGTTTCGGATCTCCCACCTCTTCATCATAAATATATGAACAGAAAATACAAATATACTTCGCCATATTATTTTTTCAGTTTCTTCTCTAACATCTTCTCGCGAACTTCATCAACGTAAAGAATTTCATCCAGTCCCATCCCGCACAGGCAGTAACCCTGCCTGTCAATAACAAACGCCGGGTACGCTGCAATTTCAGACGGAATCACCTCGGTCGGAATCTGTCTTACGTGCAGAAGATACGGCATAGTTAGACCGATATGGGCGGTGAGTTCCTTTAAATCTCTTATCCAGCGTGCAAGCTGGCGAATATCCGCCTTATCCCACTGAAGAATACGATTAAGCGTCTGATAGGAGTCGCGTTCATATACCAGATGATTATCAGTAAGCTGGGCATTGACTGCATCTGCATAGGTGGTCATCCATTTTTCCAAATCATCAGCAGCTCCTAAAAATCCATCGGCATATCTGCGAAGGTCTTGTTTGTGATCTGCATCTGCGGAAGCATCGGATGCTTCTTCGACTACATGAATCATCTCCACAAAATCCCCATGAATCCGGCGAAGGTCTTCAAAGGCATGGGGTAAATTATCATGTAAATCTGTACTGAAAAAAACAGCTTTTTTCTGATCGGTCATCTTTGTCTCCAAAAAATAAATTCTGAAGAAGATTATTTCTTCAGATAGAGGTTGGTAAATACTTTTTGACCTTTGGTTTCGGGATGGCGTTCACCAAGGTCACCAATGTAGTGTGCGTAAACAGCTTTAACGCCGTCCACATCTTTCTCTACATCTTCAACGTATTTGTAGCCGGGCATCATGAAATCAATCTTGCCATCGACAAAAATGTCACCTTTGACAGACTGACCACCAACACGGGCTTCGATGTTGCCTTTGACAATGATTGTTCCGCCTTCACCATGGGTGTGGACGTGAATAAATGCATTGCCGCCGACAATGATTGTTCCGCCGCGCATAAAGGTACCAATATCGCTACCGACATTGCCCTTAACACGGAGAACACCACCAGTCATACCACGCCAGTCGCCGCGGTATGCGGAACCGACATGATTCTGGCAGTTTCCATTAATGGTAAGTTCCCCGTCCGCCATTGCAATTCCGGTAAAGGAATCTGCATTGCCGTTAACGGTAATCTTTCCACCTTTCATCCAGCCGCCGGTGTACATATCAACATTACTGTTAATAACGATTTCACCGGCAGTCATCTGCTGACCGACACGCTTTACACGGGTCAAGTCGCCGTTTAAGACGATTTTGGTCTCAGCTGCGGTTGCTCCGGATGCACCTTCGATTTTTGCGAATGATGCAAGCGGGTATTTGACTTTTCCTTCGGAAATTTCAATAGCACCGATTGCTTCGATGGATTTCCCTGCAAACTGATCCGGAGTAACCAGGTCAGCTTCAAGGAACAGCTGAGGCTGTTTTACCATAGTAACTGTTACTGTGTTCATGATATCTCCAATTACTCCGTGATGTCCACTTTGATTGCGTACGGGTTGTGTACGTGCTCTTCCTGAACTGCGTAGTT
>DATESH010000067.1:0-5445 GCA_035270965.1 Methanocorpusculum sp. | reverse complement strand
CTGGGTATGATTTTCCAGAATTTTGCCCTTCTCCCGCATAGATCTGTTTTGGATAATGTAGCTTTCGGCCTTGAGATTATGGGCGTTCCAAAAGAGGAGCGCCTGAAAAGGTCCGATGAAGTTCTGCGGATGGTGGGGCTTGAAGGCTACGGGGCAAGTATGCCATCAGAGCTTTCAGGCGGCATGAAACAACGTGTAGGTCTGGCACGCGCACTTACGAGTAATCCTGATATTCTTCTGATGGATGAAGCATTCAGTGCTCTCGATCCGCTCATCAGGCGGGACATGCAGGATGAACTGCTGGAACTCCAGGAACGTCTCGGCAAGACGATTATCTTTGTCACCCATGATCTTGATGAAGCGCTGAAACTCGGCAATCGTATCGCTCTGATGAAAGACGGTGTGATTGTGCAGATTGGCACACCTGAGGAAATTCTGACAAGTCCTGAGAATGCCTATGTTGAAAAGTTTGTTGCTGATGTGGACCTGACCAGGGCCCTCTCGGCAAAAGACGTTATGCGTGAACCTGGGGTGGTTGCCCAGTGTACTGCAGGACCAAGGGTAGCCATGCACCTGATGGAGGAGCATGATATCCCGCTGATTTTCATAGTTACCCGTCAGCATCAGTTCAAGGGACTGGTTACTCTGGAAGATACTGTGGGCGCTGTCAAGGCAGGGACGGGAATTCGGGATATCCTTATTACCGAAATTCCTATCGTTGCTCCTGATGCATCACTTGGCGATATTATCACACTTATTGTCGAGGGTCCCTACCCGGTGGCAGTAGTTGATGAGACAAACAGACTCCGTGGTGTTATATCACGTGGTGCCATCCTGGCGGCTCTGGCAAGAAAAGGAGATGGTCCTCATGGAACTACCTAAACTGCCAGTTGGCGATGTCGTTGAGGTAATCGTAAAATGGATCGGGACGTATTTCAAAGGGCTGCTTGATGCAATCAGTGATGGATTACAGTTCATCGTGAGCGGGTTTGAGGATATACTTCTTGTTATACCGGCTCCGGTCCTGATTCTTATCATAAGTGTGCTGGTCTGGTTCGTTACCCGTCATGACATCAAAATGACGGTGTTAACAGCGCTTGGTCTGCTGCTGATATGGGATCTCGGACTATGGGAGTTATCAATGCTCACCCTGGTTCTTGTCATCATCTCAACGATTATCGCGCTTGTACTATCAATTCCGTTAGGAATCGCCGCAGCACGCAGTAATACTGTGAACGCTGTTATCAAGCCGTTTCTTGATTTCATGCAGACGATGCCTTCGTTTGTCTACCTTATTCCTGCAGTGATCTTCTTTGGTCTTGGCAGTGTCCCGGGTATTATTGCAACAGTAATCTTTGCAATGCCGCCGGCGCTGCGCCTCACGAATCTCGGTATACGACAGGTACCTGTGGAATTAATCGAAGTTGCAGACGCTTTCGGCTGCACTTCCCGGCAGAAATTGTTCAAGGTACAGCTTCCCGTTGCTCTCCCGACTATCATGACGGGTGTTAACCAGTGCATCATGCTCGCTCTTTCAATGACCGTAATTGCGTCAATGATTGGAGCTGGTGGTCTCGGTTATCAGGTTCTTGTAGGGATTCAGCGGGTGGATATCGGAATGGGATTTGAAGCAGGACTGGCGATTGTTATTCTCGCTATCATTCTCGACCGGATTACCCAAAATCTTGTACCAAAGTATGCAAACAAATGATTCCACGTGTGCTGTGAAAATAGTGCCTGAAATCTGAATACCGTTTTACCGCCCTCCAGCGGTAAGATGTAAAAATTTATGGAGAAACAAATGATTCAAAAAAAGAAATTAACTCTAATAGCACTGGCAGGATTCCTCCTCGTGCTCATCCTATTTACTGCCGGCTGCACTACCGGGCCAACTGAACCCGCAAAAGAGATTACTATCGGGTATGTTACCTGGGACTGCGCAATTTCCAGCACGAATGTAATGAAACAGGTGTTTGAAGAAGCAGGATATGATGTCACACTGGTTGCAGTTGACGCCGGACCGCTTTACCAGGCGCTTGCCAAAGGAGATGTTGACTTTACAACAACCGGATGGTTGCCGTACACCCATGAAGCTTATTGGGATACCTATGGCGATCAGATCGATTATGTTCATGACAACATTCCCGGAGCTGCGAGCATTGGGCTTGTCGTTCCATCATATGTGACTATTGACTCAATCGATGAGTTAAACAGCGTTTCTGACAAGTTCGACGGCAAAATCATTGGTATTGAACCAGGTGCGGGTATCATGTCCCGAACTGAGCAGGCAATTGATGAATATGGTCTGAACTATGAGCTTGTTTCAAGCAGTAGTGCCGGTATGGCTGCAGAACTTGGTTCTGCCATTGAGGACGGCGAGTGGGTTGCAGTGACAGGTTGGTCTCCTCACTGGATGTTCAGCCGTTATGATGTCAAGTACCTTGAAGACCCGAAAGGTTCCTTTGGTAGTTCTGAGAATATCGTAACCCTTGCACGTCAGGGTCTTAAGACTGATGATCCTGAAGCATATGGTATTTTAACCCGCTTTGAGTGGACCATCAGCGATATCACCTCTGTTATGAATAATATCGCAGGCGGTATGTCTGAAGAGGATGCTGCTAAGGTATGGGTTGATGCAAACCCTGATATGGTTAATGCATGGCTTGGGAAAGCCTGATTCCCTTTTTTTTTAAACGAAGAGAGCCTCCTTATTCATTGGCGGGTCTAGAATTGTTCAAAAAAGAGGTCAGATAAGTTTCATCTGATTCTCATGTGTTATCTTATGCTTATCCAACACTTGGCATCCGACAAGTCCCTGTGGAATTAATCGAAGTTGCAGACGCTTTCGGCTGCACTTCCCGGCAGAAATTGTTCAAGGTACAGCTTCCCGTCGCCCTTCCGACTATCATGACGGGTGTTAACCAGTGCATCATGCTCGCTCTTTCAATGACCGTAATTGCGTCAATGATTGGGGCAGGTGGTCTCGGTTACCAGGTTCTTGTAGGGATTCAGAGGGTGGATATCGGAATGGGATTTGAAGCAGGATTGGCGATTGTTATTCTCGCTATCATTCTCGACCGGATTACCCAGAACCTTGTACCAAAGTATGCAAACAAATGATTCCACGGGTGCTGTGAAAATAGTGCCAGAAATCTGAATACCATATTCCCGCCATACGGCGGTAAGATGTAAAAAATTATGAGTAAAATGAATCAAAAGAAATTAACTTTAATAGCACTGGCAGGATTCCTTCTTGTGCTTATCCTCTTTACTGCCGGCTGCACGACGAATGAGTCAGCCGAACCAGCAAAAGAGATTACTATCGGGTATGTTACCTGGGACTGCGCAATTTCCAGCACGAATGTAATGAAACAGGTGTTTGAAGAGGCAGGATATGATGTCACACTGGTTGCAGTTGACGCCGGACCGCTTTATCAGGCGCTTGCCAAAGGAGATGTTGACTTTACGACAACCGGATGGCTGCCGTACACCCATGAAGCTTATTGGGATACCTATGGCGATCAGATCGATTATGTTCATGACAACATTCACGGAGCTGCGAGCATGGGGCTTGTCGTTCCATCATATGTGACAATAGACTCAATCGATGAGTTAAACAGCGTTTCTGATCAGTTCGACGGCAAAATCATTGGTATCGAACCAGGTGCGGGTCTCATGCTCCGAACTGAGCAGGCAATTGATGAATATGGTCTGAACTATGAGCTTGTTTCAAGCAGTAGTGCTGGTATGACTGCTGAACTTGATTCTGCCATTAATAATGGTGAGTGGGTTGTAGTGACAGGTTGGTCTCCTCACTGGATGTTCACCCGGTATGATCTCAAGTACCTTGAAGATCCGAAAGGTTCCTATGGTGGTTTTGATAATATCGTAACCCTTGCACGTCAGGGTCTTAAGACTGATGATCCTGAAGCATATGGTATTTTAACCCGCTTTGAGTGGACTATCGGGGATATCACCTCTGTTATGAATGATATCGCAGGCGGTATGTCTGAAGAAGATGCTGCTAAGGTATGGATCGATGCAAACCCTGATATGGTTAATGCATGGCTTGGGGAAAACTGATTCCCTTTTTTTTTTAAAATTCTTCTAAACTATTTTCTATAAAATAAGATTGTGTATTAACCCCTGCCCAGCTGCTCTTCCCGCGTCATGTTATGTTTGTCCAGAGGGGATCCGGACGAGGAGTATAGTAACTGAGAGCACTACACCCCCATGACCCGCGGGCCGGGATAGTATCAGGATGAACTCACACGCGTTTCCACTCTTGAACACGGCATGACATATGCCAGGCATCTTCGACTCTTGCCGGATGTCAGACCAGCTTCCGGATGAGCCCGCCTCCGGCCTCTATTGTCATACATAATTTCGCGGGAAAAATCCGGTGATTCCCTGGGAAATTCTTCAAGATTACGGTATCTCCAAGGATACTATATATTCTCACCGTCACTTTTTGATTGATAATGATAGAACGACAATAATCATATTCATAGGAGATTACCATGAAAAAGACATTCAAACTGGAAAATCTGGACTGTGCGAACTGTGCAGCAATCATGGAAAACAAGATCCGCAAAATCAACGGTGTTAGTAATGCGAGCATCAGCTTCATGACCCAAAAACTGATTATTGAAGCTGACGATGCCCGTTTTGATGCTATTGTTAAAGAAGCCGGAGCAATCTGCAAACGTGTTGAACCGGACTGTATCATTGAACAATAAATAATTATGCCTATCGTATTGAACAAAAAACAGAAGAGGGACTTATACCGGATTATCGGTGCTTCTGTTTTTTTTATTTTTGCCGTAGTTATTTCCGGATTATCTCTTATCCCGGCTGAATACACAGCGTATGCCGGGTTCATTCTCTACATTATCCCATATTTACTCGTAGGCGGGAACGTACTTCTGCGTGCCGGTAAAAACATTATTCACGGAAAAGTATTTGATGAAAATTTCCTCATGTCAATTGCAACTATCGGGGCCTTCGCTCTTGGTCAGTATCCCGAAGGAGTTGCTGTCATGCTGTTTTACCGGGTCGGGGAGTTATTCCAGAACTATGCGGTAAACAAATCACGCAGGTCGATTGCCGATCTGATGGATATCAACCCCGATCATGCTTATATCGAACGTGATGGATTGCTGGTCATAGTCAACCCGGAAGAACTCAGTGTTGATGAGATCATCCTCATTAAACCCGGTGACAGAGTGCCTGTTGACGGCGTTATTATCGATGGATCATCCGAACTCAACACAGCGTCACTGACAGGTGAATCGCTCCCGAGAAATGTTGGTGTGGGTGACCCGGTCATCAGCGGATGTATCAATCTGAGCGGCGTTCTTCGCGTTCGCGTTACAAAGATATTTAGTGAATCCACGGTCACCCGGATTCTGGAACTGGTTGAGAATGCAAGCAGCAGAAAAGCAA
>DATESH010000066.1:0-6029 GCA_035270965.1 Methanocorpusculum sp. | reverse complement strand
CCGGGGAAAGGCTGACGCCAGACAAGGTTATCCGGAATACCAAGTTCGATTCCGGCACGGCGCACTTCATCCTTGAAGAGGATGCGGAGCGGTTCGATGATTTCCTTGAAATCAACAGTGTCCGGCAGACCCCCTACATTGTGATGGCTTTTGATTACCGCGGCGGCGCCCGGACCAGACTCGATGACATCCGGGTAAATCGTTCCCTGGACAAGGTAATCGACTGTGCCGATTTTCCTTGCCTCTTCCTCGAAGACACGGATGAACTCCTCACCGATGATTTTCCGTTTCTTCTCGGGGTCTGATACGCCGGAAAGTTTTCCGAGGAATCTGTCTTCAACATTGACACGGATCAGGTTGATGTCATACTGTTTTCTGAAGACTGACTCGACCTCATCGCCCTCGTTCTTCCGGAGAAGACCGTGGTCAACAAAGATACAGGTCAGCTGTTTCCCGACTGCCTTGTGGATAAGAACTGCCGCAACCGAGGAATCAACCCCGCCGGACAATGCGCAGAGGACTTTTTTGTCCCCGATCTTCTCCTGGAGTTCACGAATTGTGTTTTCTACAAACGATGCCATCTGCCATGTTGGTTTGCAGCCGCATACATCGTAGAGGAAGTTTTTGATCATCGTCATGCCCTCCGGAGTGTGCATGACCTCCGGGTGGAACTGGACAGTGTAAATCTTCTTCCCCGGATTTTCCATTGATGCAACCGGGCAGACAGCAGTGTGGGCGGTTTTCGTAAAACCGACAGGGACTTTGCTGATGTAATCCGTGTGGCTCATCCAGCAGGTAGTGTCCTTCGGCACATTTTTGAACAGCTTTGAGTCTTCGACAGATACTGACGTTCTTCCGTATTCACGGGTTGCCGCGGATGCCACGTTTCCACCGAGAAGATAGGCAGTTAGCTGTGCTCCGTAACAGATTCCAAGAATAGGAATCCCGAGTTCGAAGATGCCGGCATCCACACGCGGGGCGTTTTCCGCATAGACACTCGCCGGTCCACCGGTAAAGATGATGCCCGAGTAGTTTCCGGCTTTGATTTCCGAAAGAGAGATTGTGCAGGGCTTTACTTCACAGAATACATGAGCTTCTCTGACTCTTCGAGCAATCAGCTGGTTGTACTGACCACCGAAATCAAGAACTAATATTGCTTCCATAATTTTATTTTCTCTGATTATCGCGGCAGGCTTTTACGAATCCGATGAAGGGAGCTGACGGACGGGACGGACGGGACCGGAATTCAGGGTGGAACTGGGTTGCAACGAAGTACGGGTGATTATCCAGTTCGAGCGCTTCCATACGTCTGCCGTTTCTGCCGACAAATTTGAGACCCTTCGATTCGATCTCATCGATATATGCAGGGTTGACTTCGTATCTATGTCTGTGGCGTTCAACGATTTCGGTTGAACCGTAGAGGTCGGCAAGACGGGATTTGGGATCGAGGGTTACCGCGTAGTTTCCAAGACGCATTGTTCCGCCAAGATCCTTGACGCCTTCCTGCTCAGGGAGGAGAGCGATTGCGTGGGTTCCCGCCCCCAATTCCTCACTCGTTGCATCTTTGTAGCCTACAACATGTCTCATGAATTCAATGACAGAGAGCTGGAATCCAAGACATAGTCCGAGCAGTGGTATTTTGTTTTCACGGGCATACTGAATTGCAGAAATCATTCCTTCAATACCGCGATTGCCGAATCCGCCCGGAATAAGAATGCCGTCAACATCTGCAAGGTCTTCCTTTGTGTAGGTTTCTGCATCGAGCCATCGGATGGCAACTTCAGTCTCAATCGAGCGTCCTGCGTGTTTGAGGGCTTCTTTGATGGAAATATAGACATCTTCAACACCGTATTTGGTGATGATGGCAACGCTGACATGGTGTTTGTATTCACGCGAAACTATGGAATACCAGCTGTTGTCAGGTTTTCTTTGTTCAAGGTGAAGAAGGTTTAAAAGAACTTCCGCCATTCCCTCTTTTTCAAGTTCGAGCGGAACGAGATAAATATCAGGGGCCGTTCTGGCACTGATGACGGCATGGACATCCACATCACAGAACGCGGAGATCTTTCTTTTTGTGGCCTCAGAGATAGATAAACTGCTTCTTCCGACTATGATATCTGCTTCTAACCCAAGTTCCCGTAGAGCTTTTATGGAGTGCTGGGTCGGTTTGGTTTTCAAATCGCCCATGTTGTCTGCGGGGAGAAGGGTTACATGGACAAGGACAAAGTCGCCGTTTCCATATTCCCAGTGCATTTGACGGACAGCTTCCAAAAACGGCATGCTTTCAATGTCGCCAACAGTGCCGCCGACTTCGACGATACATATCTCCGCATGGTTCCCGTGTTTATCAACCCAGGATTCGGCTGCGTGCTTGATTCTGTCCTTAATTTCGTCGGTTATGTGTGGGATAATCTGAACAGTGGCTCCGAGATAATCACCGTGGCGTTCCTTGGATATAACTGATGAGTATATTTTCCCCGTGGTAAGATTGTGGTCACTGCTGAGTTCAATGTCGAGGAAACGTTCATAATTTCCAAGGTCAAGGTCTGCTTCCCCGCCATCTTTAAGGACGAAGACTTCTCCATGCTGTGCAGGGTTCATGAGTCCTGCGTCGATATTTAGGTAGGGATCTATCTTCACGCTGGTGACGTGGTATCCCCTGTTTATCAGTATGCGGCCGATGGATGCGGCAGTGATGCCCTTTCCAAGTCCGCTCATTACTCCTCCGGTTACTACTACATATTTCATTTATACCCATCCTTTACGAAATTAAATAATGCTTATATATTCGTTGTAGACAGTAATAAAAATGCAGTAACGAAGGCAGGTGTCTGGTAACGGGCGGATATCGTTTTTAGTTTGCCCTATCAGGGATGCCATATTTCCTCTGACTGACAAATGAACGGATTACAAAAAAAAGAGGTTTATCTCGTTGTTACGAGCGGACCATCTGCGGTCACAATTATCGTGTGCTCGAACTGAGCCACAAAACTGTCCGGAATATCCGAGAGGCAGTGATACAGGTAAAGATTGCCCTGACGAAGCAGGGTAGGGATTGCCAGATCCGCCTTTGGAACATTCAGCCAGCGGCGGGCAAACGGCAGACTCTGCATTATCTCGGCCTTTTGCATGATTTTACGACCGGTAGGTGACCGGACCGGGGTATTTCCGGTAACCTGATAGATTTCTCCACGCGGGGTCTCATGAACCGAACCGGAACCGGTTGTCGCGAACGGCTCGATAGCGATGACCATGTCTTCTTTCAGAATCCCGTTCCCAAAGAGCCCAGTATTCGGAATGGAGAGACCGTGATGCAGACTATAGCGTGCAAGGGCATGACCAGTGAGATTTACAATCGGTTTGTAGCCATAGGACAAAATCTTCTCCTCGACAACTTTTCCGATTTCACTGACAACAAGTTCCGGTTTAACAAGCCCGATTGCGTCTTCCAGAGCCGACCGGGACGCTTCGCAGAGGAGTGCGTGGTCGCCGAGATCGACGGTTACTGCAGTATCCGCGATGTATCCGTCGATGTGGGTACCGATATCCAGCTTTACCAGGTCTCCCTCGGAAAAAGTTCGTACCTCATCCGGAGAGGCAGTATCATGGGCCGCACAGTTATTTAAGGAAATATTCGGGGGGAATGAATGAGCCGCACCCGCGGACTCGATTTCATCAAGAACCATATCGAAAATTGCTGCCAGACCAATGCCGGGTTTTATTTCAGCAGCGCATTTGTGCAGAACGGTTTTAGCAATCCGTCCTGCTTCCAAGTAGTTATCCTGCTCTGTATCGTTCATACTATTAGTTTCTCTTCAAAGCACGTAAACCTGTCAAATCCGTCACGCGTAACTACCCCCATATCCTCAAGCCGGACACCGCCTATTCCCTGATAATACAGACCCGGCTCGAGGGTTATTACATTCCCCTCTTTAAGTTCATCACCCGACGGGGACAGGAACGGGGCTTCATGAATCTCAAGCCCCACGCCATGACCAAGACTGTGAATGAAACCGGATGAACCCGCCGTTTCATACCCTGCCTGTTTGAAAAATTCCACAATCGTGTTATGAACCTCTGCACCGGTAATTCCCGGGCATATCAGCGACGCGGCAAGCTCCTTCGCCTTTTTCACAGTATCATACATTCTGATGACTTCATCAGACGGAGCGCCCTTTGAAACGGTTCTCGTCATATCGGCAAAATATCCGGTCGTCTCACAGCGGGGAAAGACATCCATGACAATCGGCTGGTTCGCGTGAAGCGGACCCGTGCCTTTTGCATGCGGCATCGAAGACACCTCGCCGCAGGAGACAATGGTCTCTTTATCGTCACAATTGAACGGATGAAGATGATAGTGAATAATGTCCCGGACTTTTTCTGAAGTCAGCGGCTTGCCCTCAAAAATCAGAACTCCGTTTTCATCCGGCTCCGAGTTTCGAATAGCATCAACCGCAGCATGGGTAGCATCTTCATTCATCTTCTGAACAAACCGGATTTTTTTTATTTCATCCTGGGTCTTCACACTCCGGATTTTTTCTATCGTTCCCGAGTCGATAACAACATCAGCCACGCTTTCAAGCTTGCAGGCAAATCCGACCTGCATCGATGCCGGAACAAGAAGGCGCTGACCTGCAAAATTCCTAATCATATGAGCCGTGGCAAGATCTGCATCAGGATATTGTTTCAGAAGTTCGGGGAGACCTGCCGCGCTACGAGTTACTATGTTACATGCTGACTCTTGACGCGCACGTGTTGCTTCCATTGAAGATATAATTAAAGTAGCAATCCCTTCTTTTGAAAATACAAAGATAAACGGGTCTGATGCGAGAAAACCCGATGCATATCGCATATCTGCATTATCCGACAAATCGTATGAAACATATGCATCACAGTTGTGTTTTGCCAGTTCTTCCAAAAGTCCATTCATTATAGTTTATTATTGACGTTCCAAAGAGATGTAGTTTTTATCTTTGGGACGCCGATGTACATATAATGGACGACACTGAGCGGTCTCAGTTTAAGGGTAAATTTACGGGTCTCGTATTTATCTTGAATATTCTGATCTTTGCGATAGCTGCAGGGATTATAGTATTTTTCATTATACCGGATACCTATTGGTTTAAAATTCCGGTTGTAATTGCCTGCATCATTATCGCAATAATCGGAATTGCCGTATTCATCCCGAAATACCGCGCAACCAAAGCCTGGCTTGACATTCATGGTACCACCAAAGAAGAACGTCTGGCACAGATGCAAAAAGAACAGGATGAATACCGCGCACAGATTCGCGCTGAACTTAAAGAAGAGATGCGTGAAGAGGAAGAAAACAGCAAAAAGGAAGAGGGAGAATAAATATGCTTACAAAAATCAGCGGGGAGGTTGAACTTCTCCAGCGCCACCTTTCCGTTATGCGTGCCGTTGCACAACACGGCCCGGTCGGAATTATGAAACTAACCGAAGAATTAGGTCAGCCCCAACATAGAATCAGGTATTCTCTCCGCGTCCTGGAACAAATGCAGTACATTAAGGCAACACCTTCGGGAGCTGTGGCAACCCAAAAGGCATTTGAAATGCTGAATAATTTTGATCATGAACTGGATATTCTTATCCAGAACTTATCGTCTTTGCATCAGGAAAATAAGACGATAAAATCATAATCTTTAATACATTAACACACCCATCTTATTAGGCAACACGAGTATCAAGTGTGCCGCCATAACTCAGTTGGTAGAGTGGCTGGCTGTTAACCAGCATGTCACAGGTTCGAGTCCTGTTGGCGGCGTTTCTTTTTATTTTTTCTGTATTTTCTGGAATAGTTGTAGTTTTAGATTCAAGACAGAACAAATACCTTTATACCTCAGTATGCAGAATATGTAATGTTCTTCTGCAAGGGAACAAATTTTGAGGGAGCGTGGAGAAATCCACAAACCCGTTTTTCGTAACTCTTTCCCTCGGGCCTGTAGCTTAGTGGTGGAGCGCCCGGCTCATAACCGGGTGGTCGTGGGTTCGAACCCCTCCGGGCCCAT
>DATESH010000065.1:0-3348 GCA_035270965.1 Methanocorpusculum sp. | reverse complement strand
CCTCCCGACAAACAAAATCGGGGCAATCGCCATCTGGAATGAAATGAACAAAGAAACCGCATTAATCCACTTCGAAAAAGGATTCACCCACTACAAAGGCATCTACAAAGTAATCAATCAGGAAACCGCCCGCGCCCTTCTTGGCAGATATACCTGGATAAACCGTGAATCCGACATGGATGTCCCTGGACTCCGCGAGGCGAAACTCCGTTATCACCCTGAAAAATGCGCAAAAGCCTGGTACATCAAACGAAAAGAAATCCTCTGATAGATAGTCGTGCCCGGACACCCCACAGATATTATTAGCCAGACTGCACATATATAAAGCGGATGAATCTGTTGTTTGAACTCTCCGGAGAAAACCTGAGCCTGGCAGCCGCCGAACTCTCCTGTGTGGGTACGGTAACCCGCATAGAAAACGGTATTGCCCTGGCCGAAGTCGACAACCCGGAGACGACGACACGGCTCGCACAAACGCACATAATCATGCGTCTCCTCGACGAATGCGGCGGTACAAAAGAAGACCTGCAAAATCTCCTTGAAACCCTCGCCCTCACAGCCCCCGGCACATTCTGCTGCCGGGCAAGAAAGATTCACCCCGTCACCATCAATGCATCCCAACTGGAACTCGAACGCATGATGGGACAAACCATTCACGGCACAGTAGACCTGAAAAATCCGGAAACCGAATACCGTGCCGTATTCACCAGCGACAGATGCTTCCTTGGTCAGGTACTTTACACCATCGACCGCGGCTCCTATGCCTATCGAAACCCGCAGCGAAGAGCATTCTTCCATCCGGGCGTCATGATGCCTTTAATGGCACGAACAATGGTCAACCTGACCCATGCCGGACCCGGTCAGCTCCTCTGCGACCCCTTCTGCGGAACGGGCGGCATGCTCCTCGAATGCAATCTGTTAGGAATCCATTCAATAGGAAGCGACTTCGACCCTGAAATGCTCGAAGGCTGCCGGCAGAATCTGCCGGAAGGAGCCTGTGTACGGGCAGACGCAACCAGCATGCCCTATCCGGACCAGATATTCGATGCAGTTGCAACGGATTTGCCCTACGGTCAGTCCACGAAAATCGAAGCTGACAGCCTGAATACCCTGTATACAGAATCCCTCAAAGAGATCAGACGCATTCTCAAACACGGCGGAAGGGCCGTGATTGTAACCCATAAAGACATCAGACCACTTGCACAAGACCTCTTTGACATCGTCGGATACTACGAGCAGAGAGTGCATAAAAGCCTCACGCGACGGATACTTGTCCTCGCATAAATATACTATGAAACTACAAACAGGAGAGCTGTAATGCTCTCGTGGATAAGTGAGCAGTTCAGCCACTATAAACCCGAACGGGCAATCGCCGTCAGGGCTCTTCGCCACATGCGGGCAGCTGAACGCAAAAACCTTTTCTCTGAAGACATCATGCTGATGAGAACCGCCGAAGGCTACTGGTTTGAATACCTCATCTATGAACAGCTCATCAGAATAGCCGAACAGACCACCACCATCAAAAGAGTCGTAAGAAAAGGTGCCGACGTCCCGAAACACCGCGAAAAAATCCAGCTTGGTCAAAACGGCATCTACTCCGCCGAAAAAGGCGACATCCGTGTCAGAGGAAACGGACAGGACCTTGCAGAGGTCGATCTCCTCCTCTTCGACAAAGACAAACAGGTAGTATTCTGTGAAATCATAACAAGCCCTGCCGACCTGAAAGACCTCGAAGCCGAAATCGTCTACAAGAAAAAACTATTCGGCTACATGTTCAATCAGGAACATGTGGGATTCATCCTCTTCTCATCCGTTGATATCTCCTGCACCCAGGTCGTCCGCGGTCTGGTCAGCGACCCTGATAACGCTTATGTCGGAACCAATTCATGCGAGATCATGAAATCCTCCCTGAAAGGTCTCCGGATTACCTCATTCCCGACCCGCCCGGAAAAGAACCCGAAACTCATACCAAGCGAAACCTTAAAAATCCGTGACTTCAATTACAAAAAGCTCCACGATGATGCACTCACAAAACTCTATTTCGCTATGGATCATGACATGTCCCCGGACCAGTACTTCTCCGACCCATCCGTCTCCCCCCTGGTAAAAAAAGTCATCTGCGGCGGACTCTACCCATCAGCAGTCAAAGCACTGGTTACCGACTACGGTCTTCGTGTCAAAACCGATATTCTTGACATCGGCAAACTCGAAGAAGAATACACAAAAGTCATACTTGCAGTCGATTTCCCAAAGATGTCCCCGGTTATATATATCAAACCAAAAAAACAGCGGACATATCTCAAGATGGTTCCCCTAAGAACAGGCGGATTCAAATATGAACGTCTCACCCCGTCACGGGTCGGTTTCTATCTCTGGCTCGAAGCTGCCAAACCTTCCCTTGGTGCCGAGCGGGTAATGACCACTCTGGAATACTGCGGCACTCCAAAAAAAAACTGTGCAGTTGAACCCGTGCATGAACATTACAAACCCGCCGGAGCACCCCGGTTACATCACCATCCACGAAAATATCACAAGTAACTTCACCTTTTTTTTATTTTTGACGGATAACACGGACACCTGACCACAACCAGCCCACTGGCTAAAACCAGAACCCCGGTCAAAACAAACACCCAGAAATATCCGGCAGATATGACAACAATTCCGGCAATCAACGGCAGAACCGCCATTCCGGCATATTGCACCATAATATTGAGTCCGTTCGTCACACCCTGAGGCAGACTTGCTTCCGCAATATAATTCAGCACGGCAACCGAAATCACCCCATACATCGCTCCGACAAGAATCATACCTACCGGCGTAAAAATAACAACCGGAACAGAAATCGCCAGGACAACCGCTGCCCATCTGATAACGCGAAGCGAATTCCCTAATGCAAACCGCGAAACAGCATAAACAGACACCGCTGTCGCAACATTCATTAGACCCGTCACATAACCGGAAATATCAGCAGAATATCCTGACATCTCCGGATACATACTAATTACAACACCTGTCGTCCCGGTAAAAATAAAGAGCGACAGAAAAAGCCATTTATGTCCCTGCGCAATCGAAAAAATCTTCTTCAACGGCACCGTCTCCGACATGAACACAGCAGAATCACGGAAGAAAATCGCGGCAATAAGAGCACACCCTGTCAGAACGCCAAAGAAAATCACACCCGCATACGGATGGATCACGGCAATAATACCTGAAATAACAAGCCCGGCGACCATTCCCACATTCATCAGAGCAAGATAAATCCCTGACAGTTTCCGGTGATCCGGCTCCGAGTTCACATAGGATATCGCCGCCGATATAAACATCCCGGTAAACAGACCTTCCACAAAC
>DATESH010000064.1:0-6474 GCA_035270965.1 Methanocorpusculum sp. | reverse complement strand
GCCATTGCATTAAGCATGGCTTTTGTTCCGACCTGTGCGGCATTGTAGGCAAGTTCCGGTATGTTGTAGTCTTCTCCAAGTGCGGAGTGACCATAGATAGTTCCGCCTGAGATGAACCCGGGAAGGTCTAATCCGTCAACTTTGGTGAGTTTTTTCTCGCCAAGAGCTTTGTAGATTGCCATGTAGGCAGGAAATGCCTGGATTCTGTGGGTGGATTTACCGGTTACCAGAGCTATTGCACTGGTTCTGGCTCCGCCTGCATGCATTCTTGCCATTGCACCGAGTTTCCTGTTCCCCAGAGGAACACCCGACCGAGCTGCAGAACCTGCAAAGTAGGCAAGGGTTGCAACAATCAAAGCTGCATTTTCTGGCGCAGCTCCTGAATTCATAGCCGCCTTAACGGCTTTTTCGATGACTCCATCCAGTGGAATCTCTCCCAGAGCTGCGTCAAGAACTGTCATTCTTTCTGCACAGTCTGTCTGCTTTCCCGTAATTGAGCAGAAGATATCGTTAGAAATCGAGTTGGCAGCAGCATAGACCTGAAGTACAAGAGCGCCGTGACCTTTTGTTGCGGCTTCCAGTTTATCGTTGGATAAAGAGTCCGGTTGATAGGTTGCCGCCATAGATGCGGCATAAATGATTTTTTGCTTAGTGTCGTTGGTCATGAGGTTACACCTTTGATTCTATGAGAAATAGATGTTCAAACCATATATACATTTCACAATAGGTAGTAATTATATAATAATTTCCATATTGCTGTGCTGAAACAATGTGTATTATTGACAATATGTTTTTACCGGGCTGTTTTTGAAATCCGCTCGTAAATTACTGCAGTGAACTCTGTTTTGACTTCGCTAAAGATGGATGGCAGCTATGAGATAACAATAGATCAGCGTTGAAACTGCGGAGCTGCCGGAACTCAATGTGCGGGATGAAAAAAAGTGAATGGTTCCGAAAAAGTGAGTATTGATTATAGTTTAAGCTCTTCACGAAGTTCTGCGAGAGTTGCCTTTCTTTCGGCATATGCATCGTGCTGGTGGATACTCTCCTCATTGGTCTGTCTTAAGATAAGGTTTGTATCTCCCGGCAGATCAGGGAAGTGAGCTACAACCAGTTTTGCCATCTCACGAACGCAGTCTTCTACGAATCTGGCATTCTTGTGGGCTGCCATCACGACGTAGCTTTCATCGCCGCGTTTCAGCAGCTCATAGATATTTGCGCTCATGGACTCTTTTAAGATCTTGACAATCTTTTCGAGCGGCACAATAATGGCACCATCGGTTTCGACGCAGAGGAATCCGCGTCCACGCTGATTGTGGCTCGCCATCGGGATTTCATTGAAGAAAGCATCCTGTTTGTCTTTTGGGATTTCGAGCTTTTCCATGACATGCATGGCATGGTCTTTCATGATGTTCTGGGCACACGGGCATGCTGTGATACCGGTGACTTCTGCGCCGACGCTTTTTCTCACAATCGGTTCGCCCGTTGTTCTCTGAGCTATTGCATGAGCATAGACGTTTATGACTTCCTGGCAGGATGTCTTGGAAACAGGCGTCTCTCTGTTCATCATGTAGTAGCTTCTCATGAATACTTCCGTTCTGTCGGCGTATTCATGGTGATCGAGAAGTTTTCTCGAGACAATTCCACAGACATCTTCGATGCCTTTGACGTCACCGCTTATAGCCTGCTGGAGAACCTCGTCAATTACTTCGAAGTTTCTGGAAAGGTTTGCACCTTTGAGGCTGCTTGGTAAGTCGACGAAGACATCAAACTCCGAGATAAAGATCATGGGCCGTTTTCCCGGCCTTGCTACCTCGACAAGTTTTTTGACATTTTTGACTCCAACACGCGTCAGACTGATTCTTACATCCGGTGCGGTGGACTGAACATCTGGTAATGACATTATTTATCGTGTCCTTTATTCGTTAGGGTGCCATTATCGATTCAGGCACGGCAACGTGTAACTATGTTATGGGATGATGGTATATAATTTTATACGTATTCGGGTTCTATCTACATCTACATAGATGTTACGAAAATTTTCTGATTCTGATGGGAATTTAGGGTTTTTTTCAGGAAAGCACGTGGCAATACTTGGCTACGGCTCACAGGGGAGATCCCAGGCCCGTAATCTTCGCGACAGCGGAGTTGATGTAATTGTTGGAAATCGACCTGGAAAAAGCTATGATTCCGCCGTTTCAGATGGTTTTTCAGCGATGTCAGTGCAAAATGCCGTCACGCGCTCCGATATTCTGGCAGTTTTCTTTCCCGATGAGTCCGCGGCTGAGATATATGGAAAAGATATTTCCCCGTTTCTGAGGGCAGGGCAATGTCTGGTTTTCGCCCACGGATTTAATATTCATTATAAATTTATCACTCCGCCGGACTACGTGGATGTTGTCCTGGTCGCACCCAAAGGAGTGGGCCCTATGGTTAGAAAACTGTATGAAGAAGGGTCGGGCGTCCCTTCGCTTGTTTCGGTTCATCAGGACTCTACCGGTCATGCCCTTGATATTGCTCTTGGATTTGCTGCCGGAATCGGGTCGAACCGGTCGGCAATTCTTGAGTCCTCATTCAAAGATGAGACGGAAACCGATCTGTTCGGCGAGCAGGCTGTGATCTGCGGCGGTCTCCCCTCGCTGATTTCTGCAGCGTATGAAACCCTGGTACAGGCAGGCTATCCGCCGGAACTTGCGTTTTCGGAATGTGCCCACGAAGTAAAATTAGTCGTCGACCTCATTTATGAAGGCGGGTTTTCGAAGATGCATGATTTCGTATCAAAGACCGCGGGTTACGGGGGAATTACGCGGGGCGACAGGGTCATCGGGGATGAATGTAAGCGGGTAATGAAAGATGTTCTCAATGAAATCCAGTCAGGTGAATTTGCGAACGAGTGGATGGCAGAGAAACGTGCCGGGAGCAGACACTATGCCGAACTTGTCGGGCAGGTAAAGGGCAGTGAAATCGAAAAGACCGGGGCAGAGTTCAGGACTCTCCTCGGTAAAGCTGACCGGTCCTAGGAAACCCCTCATAGGAGGTCACGTCTGAAGCAGGAATCCCCTCCCCTTATTTTCCGACATACACCCTCATCACGTTTTTGCCCCGCAGACAGAGTTTTCCCGCAGAAATCAGACTCTGAACCTCTTCTTCGACTGCAGTTCGTCCCTTTGTTTTTGCCATCCCAAAAAACTGGCTCGTATTCATCTGCATCTTCGTTGTCTTCATCCGTTCCATCCCAAGAAGAAATGAGACAAACTCCTGTGTAGTCAGCTTGCCGTCAACCTCTCTTGCCGCTGAAATAATTCTCTTCGATAAATTTCCGGATGCCGGGACAGGTTTTTCCTTAATTTTCGAGCACCGGTCACAGTTCCCGCAGGGTTCACTCTCCTCATCGAAATATGACAGGAGAATCTGTCTTCTGCAGGAATTCGCAATGCAGTATCCGTACATCTGGTTGAGTTTCTCCTTTGCAATATCAATTTTTTTTGCATCGGCAAAATCCCGTCCCAGCATATTCTCCATCTTCCGGAAATCAGCCATCGAAAAAAACAACTGACACTCGGCCGGTGCCCCGTCACGCCCGGCACGTCCCGTCTCCTGATAATACGACTCGATATCCTTTGGCATATGGGCATGAATCACATACCGCACATCCGGCTTATCAATACCCATACCAAAAGCAACCGTCGCACAAATCACCCTGATGGAATTGTTCAAAAACCCCTCCTGAATCCGGGTCCTTTCCGGACTTGGCAGACCCGCATGATAAGGATTTGCGATAATGTGAACTTTTCTCAGCCTCTCTGCAAGCTCCTCGGTATTCGCCCGGGAAAAACAGTAAATAATTCCGGAAACATCCTTATGGGCAGTAACATAGCTGATAATCTTCTGGATTCTCACCTGGGCATTCGGTTCCGCAAACGCCGCATAACTCAGATTTTTTCTGTCAAAACTTCCGACAAACTCCGCCGGGTCCTTCAGCCGGAGTTCGCTGATAATATCCTCTCTTACTCTCCGGGTCGCCGTTGCTGTAAAAGCCGCGAACGGAACATCAGGGAATTTTTCCCGGAGATTTTTTATCTCCCGGTATTCCGGTCTGAACTGATGCCCCCACATCGAAATACAATGCGCCTCATCGACTGCAAAAAGCGAAACCCTGCATTTTCCGAGCATTACCGCAAAACCCGGGGTGACCGCCCGCTCCGGAGAAACATAGAGAATTCTCATCTGCCCCGCACACATACCGCGTTCAACATTCTGCCGCTCATCATATGTCTGCATACTGTTGAGCATCCCGACCTTCACACCCTGCGATGAAAGCGAATCGACCTGATCTTTCATCAGCGAAATCAGAGGAGAAATAACAATCGTCATCCCTTCAAGCATCAGAGCCGGCAGCTGGTAACAGAGGGATTTTCCCCCTCCGGTCGCCATAATCGCGATTACATCCCTCCCGTTCACGATATTTTCGATAATCTCCTCCTGATTCGGGCGGAATGTCTGGTGATGGAAGTATTTCTCGAGTGTTTGCTGTATCTCTTTTGTCATGAAGGTGTATGCAGGTGACTTTCTTCACCTTTATTTTGGTCCCGGGCGGTATTCACTTTTCCCTCTACCCGCGTTATCCCCGGTCAGTTTTAGCGGGCTGGTAATTCTGATCATATCAGATACTCAGAAAAGTCAGATATCAGCACCCTGTCGAGTTCCTGTTCATTTCCAACGCTTGTTTCCGTGAACAGAAAAGCGAACAACCCCAGTGAGGGGTCTTCCACCTTGCGGACTGCAAGAACATTTTCAAAGTTTTCATAGAGTTTATCATAGCTAAATCTGTTACTGTCTATTTCTTTTCCCCCCTTGTCGATCAGAATCATACTATAGATTTTTCCTGTTTTATTTCTGAGAATACTCTTGAAATCCGGTTTAATCTGATTAAGATAGCAGTCAACCGTATTTATCCCGTAAGCAAAATAAGCTATATCAGTACAGCACAGACCGGCGAATCTCAGCGGGTTGAATTCTATCGGTACAATATCGTCTTTTGTAATTCTGACTTCTATATGCATAGGAAAATCAGTAATCTTTAATTTTTTATTGATACGTTCAAGGAAAGCGGTAAACGGCTGAAGATACTGATGCATAATCTCTGCGGATGTATAGTATATTCTGTCACTGACATCACATTCGGATGCAAATCTGTGAGTAAGGATATTCAGTATAACCGGTTTTCCCTCTGTATCATAATACGCATCAATCGCAAATTCCGTACCCCTGATATATTCTTCAAGAATGAAATCCGATCCGATAACACTTTTCGGGAAATCAGTTTCCCATTTCTTTATATGCGATTGTATGTCAGAAATCGCGTTTTTCAGATCATTTTCATTGAACAGCGCATACACCCCGACACTATAAAATCCGACGGACGGTTTCAGAATTACCGGATAAGGAATATCTGTATAATCGCCATTTTGCAGTTCTTTCAGGGTAATTTTCTGAAAAAACAGATTCGGATACAGACCTGATATCGTTTTACGAAACTTTGCTTTATCTTTCAATATGTTGATTTTATGTACAATTTCGCTGTCAGGCAGATTTGTATAAATCCAGTCAAGGGCGTGCTCGGAAACAGTATATACCCGTTCCCCGTCATGATATCTCTTTATAGCTTCTTTCGTACTCAGGAAACAAAGGTCCCTCCCTTTGCTGTTGGAAACTGCATAGTCGTTTGCAAGTACGGGAACTTTATCAGATGCAAGATAGTCAAGCAGATAGTCCGAAATATATGGTGCTTCCAAAATTATCATAGAATCATCCTTCTATAAATTATCTAAAATCTTATGAATCTGCTTTTAAGCAAACTAATACTGATATTTATGACAATCAGGTCATGATATATTTTCTCATAATAGAGAACGTACCCGCTGCCTGTCCTGCTGTCAGGTTCTGTTAATCTTCAGGTAATGAATGATGACCCTGATTAGGAATTGTCCAAATACGCAGAAAATCATCATGATAAAATCACCGGAATTTTTCGCCTTATCTTTGTCCCTCAATAAATGAACAAAAAGAGTATATGCAATTAAAGAGTAAAGGTAAATCGTCGATTCGGGTTTTTTGTGCATTGCCGGAAGAAATCCCCTCGAATAAATAATCGGATTAATCTCATGACAAAAAAAGTAGGAATTATTGGCGGAACCGGAAACATCGGTGAAGGTCTTGCCCGCAGAATCTGCCTTGGCGGAAAATTCGATGTTGTTATCGGTTCCCGGGAAGCTTCAAAGGCATGCGTCGCCGCAGATGGTGTAGTATGTGAATTGAATGACCGTAAATGCACTGCTACTACGTGCTCCGGTACGACAAACGAAGATGTATGCTCGTCTGATATTCTGATCATCTCTTTACCCTTCGAGAGAGTTCAGGGAACAATTGAAACCATTGGTAAAGCCGCCTTTGAAAACATAATTGTTATCACTC
>DATESH010000063.1:0-2837 GCA_035270965.1 Methanocorpusculum sp. | reverse complement strand
TTACTGCTGAATCATCTTTGCAGGGTGAGTGAAGAGAGAGGTTACTGGTGTTTGTATGTGTGTATTTTGTCCATGAATGCAGCAAGCATCAATCTTCATAAAAAGTGCGGTTTTCGGGAGGTTGGTTATCGTGAAAGAATTGCCAGAGACCGGTTCGGTCAGTGGCAGAATGCGACTATTCTGGAAAGACGGAATGGGATCAGTTAGATTCGCATTTTTTTATTTTCTCTGGCTTTCATAAACAGACGACTATTTTCGTTTCAGCGAGGGGGGTTGTTTTTTTATCCATTTCCGGGGCGGATATGTGCCTTATGCCGCTGTTTTTCGCAAAATTTTATACGGTTCTCACTCAGTGAGATTGGCATTTTCCCTCATTTCCCGGGGCATTATCGCGCCGCACGGTCAGGGTTTATATAGATTAAAGTCAACGTCTTATCTGGAGATCAAAATGGATACTCAACAAATCCAACAGATTGCCGATAGAATCTCCCTGAATTTAAAAGCTAAAGGAGTTTCGCCCGACAGGCAAAGCATTTCTGAGAAACTGAGTCTTTACATCAATGAGTTTGGTGTTGTTCCGTTTGAAGCGGAACGGAAAGTTCTTTCCGACCAGTATAAACAGTACAAAATTCCCGAAGAGGTAAAACCAGCCGCAAATCAGGCGGGTGATGTGGTAAATATAGCTGATATCCAGCCGAATGACTGGGTCACTGTCGAGGCAAAAGTTGTTTCGCTGCAGGAGCCGAATTCACCGGCGATTTCACAGAGCGGTATTCTTGCGGATAGTTCCGGGGCTGTACGATTTGTCATATTTTCGAAAGCGTCCGAGCTGCCGAAGCTTGAGCTTGAGAAGTGGTATAGTATCGATTCGGCGGTTGTGGATTCGTATAAGGGTGTCCCGAATCTGAAACTTCATTCCGGGTCCCATGTTACCGGGATTGAAGATGACCGGTGTCTTGTTCCGTCGGAGCCGACAAAGCTCAGTGATTTGAAGCCGGGGGTTGTTTCCTGTGTCCGCGTGAAATTTGTTGATGAGTGGGAATCCCGGAGCGAACGGATGATGCAGAGCGGACTTGTCGCTGATGAGTCAGGACGGATGAAGTTTGTTCTGTGGCAGGATTCTCAAAAGGAGAAACTCATTCCAGGCGCAGTTTACAATATTTTCTATGCAGGAGTTGATGAATATAATGGGAAACTGTCTTTAACGCTGAACTCGGCTGTGTGGCTGCAGGATGAGGATATCGATATTTCCGTGCCGGTAAAATCAGGGGTTTCTGCCCCAAAAGAGCCTCTGCCGATTTCTATGATCCGTGATCTGAAAGTCGGGTATGCTTCTCTTCGCGTGAAGTTCGTGGAGGAGTGGGAGGCCAGGAGTGACCGGATGATGCAGAGCGGTCTTGTAGGTGACGAGACGGGCAGAATCAAATTTGTTCTGTGGCAGGATGAGTCCAAAGAGCGGCTTGAACTTGGGCGCGTTTATGAAATTATCAATGCTAAAGTGGATGAATACAATGGTCGTCTGTCTATCAGTCTGAATCCGTCGACATATTCTGCGGACGATTCTGAAGCGGATATTGCGGTCGGGACGCGTCTTGATGAGGTGTCAGGTACAATTGTTCAGGTTTCAAAAGGCTCGGGTCTTGTGAGACGCTGCCCGGTGGAGGGGTGTAACCGTGTTCTTTCCCGGCAGAATTTCTGTCCGGTGCATGAAATCCAGAATAACTTCAATTATGATCTCAGAATCAAAGGTGTTGTGGATGATGGTCACCGGGCATGCAATGTTCTTATGAGCCGCGAAGTTACGGAGAAACTTTCTGATATGACTATGGATCAGGCAATCGAAATTGCATCGAATAGTCCTCTTGGTCTGGAGGAGATTCAGGCTGAGCTTACCGAGCGTCTGTGCGGTCGGTATATCAAATGCCTCGGAAATGAGTTCGATGGGAGAATTTTAGTGAAATCTGCAGAGTTTATCCATCTGGATACAAAGATAACAGCTGAACTTTTGAATCGTGCGGGGAATGTTTTGGAGGGTGACCGGACATGAGTGCTATTCCAAACGGGCAGTTTATGTCCTATGAGCGGGAGCCGGCAAAACGTGTGTTTGCTGCCGAACTTCGCGAGGCGACGAAGACGATTAAGGATACCGAGGATGAAAAGAGTCCGGTGTTTCTTTTGCTGCCTACGGGTGAGCGGTGTAATCGCGTTCTGATTGCCGGGACTATAACCCAGAAGGATAAAGTCGGTGACCAGAATATTATCTATCGTGCGCGGATTTCTGATCCGACCGGGATATTCTATATTAACGCAAGTTCGTATCAGCCGGAAGCTATGCATCAGCTTGCAAAAATCGATACAGAGACTCCGTCATTTGTCGTGGTTATCGGGAAACCGAATGCCTATACGACGCCTGACGGCAAAACACTGGTTTCTGTGCGCGCGGAGACGATTCTTGTGGTGAATCAGGAGACACGTGATTTATGGATTCAGGATACTGCACGTTCTACTCTGGATAGGGAGGATGCGCTCTCGGCTGAAACCCCCTCTGCAGATGTTCTGCTTGCGCGTGAAACCTATCGTTTTGCAGCAGGACACTGGAAAAAGATGGTTTATGATGCTCTTTCACGCCTTATGCCGCTTTGATCCCGGTCAAAAATTATTTTTTGAGAGATCTCAATCGGCGGGTTTATATGTGCTTTACTCCAATCTAGTTACCTCGCAAGGCACATGACTGACTGCCTGATTCCGCAAGGAAACAGGGCGTTTTCCATGTATGCCTTATACCGGGCAAAACTCCGGAAGAACTGCAGAAATGCGGTTCTCCCGGAGTCCTGTGA
>DATESH010000062.1:0-5996 GCA_035270965.1 Methanocorpusculum sp. | reverse complement strand
TATTTACCATTGATTTTTATCTCCGGGATGAAGATTTTGTAGTAAAAATCTTACTTTGCCATTTTGTGTTCTTTGAAGTTCATCAACATATTCAAAAGATATTTTCAAATCTTCGCCTGCCGATGACTGCATTTTTTGCAGAATCTCCCTTTCGTCTTCAGGAGAAAAACCATCACTTTTTATAATTCTCACGATGACATGCCCGATTTCATTTTGTTCTAACTGCATTCCGCGAATGTGAGAAAAAGCCTCGAAATGCTGAGCGAATATCCATGATGTCAACATGATTTTCCGACCATCCAAGGTAAATATCTGATCCTGGAGACGCCCCTCGATGTGTTTAAATCGTTTGCAGCAACGACCGCATGCACACTGCCCCTCTGCATACACACCAAAATCCCGTGTTTTATATCGAATGAGCGGGAAAACGTAATTATTCAGATTTGTTGCAACAATTTCCCCGACACAATCAGGGGACTCGATAATCTCCCCGGATTCTGAAACTAATTCTACAATGCCGTATTCCGGAAAAATGTGATAATCATCATTGGTTTCACACCCGCCTGCCAAAACAGCTTGTTCGGTATGACCATAAAAATCAAAGACACGACAGTTAAATGCTTTGGAAATTGCCTCTCTCTGGTAATCGAACAATGTTTCCGAGGAACAGATTACTGCTTTGACTGATGATACAGACGGGATTTCATTGTCGATCATATATTTTGCCAGCAATGATATTTCCGACGGATACGACTGAATATATTTTGGCGAGAATGTGCGAATTTTTTCTATATATTTCAGGTAATTCTCTTCTTTAAGATGATACGGAGATAATAATAACCATCTCCCGAAAACGGATTTTTTCCAGAATAATGATGTGTCTGATGTGTTGACAGAATAGCCGCGTAATACCGCACATTTATCGAGAAAATGATAGCCGATTCTGTCCCATAATGTCTTGATAAATGCCCATTCAATAGCACGCGATACCCCGGACTGATAATAAATCTGTAAAGGGATGCCGGTCGACCCCCCGGTTGTGACTGGTTCGGATACTGAATTATGAGAATCTGCTGCCCTTAACCCGGCACTATTTTCACGAATGATCTCTTTCGTGAGAAAAGGTATTTTTGATAAATCATCTATCGTTCTGATATCTGCCGGCTTTACATTATTAGTATCAAATAATTGTTTATAATAAGGGACATTCTCATAAGAATGAGATATTAACATTCGTAATTTCTCATTCTGATACTCCTTCAACTGGTCACAGGTGAACCGTTGTGTTTTTTTCAATTCATGATATTTTGTATAAAATGTTCGAAAAGACAGTAATAAGGCAAAACATTTTACTGATAATGAATCAGACTCATATAGTTTCAGTTTTAGTTTCTTACTCATACCTATGCACCAACTGATTGTCGTAATTTACCTGTTTTTTGTATTCGCAGATTGCCGGGAATAACTCAGACAGTCCAAGACCTCAGAGGTCATAAACATATCAGGGAAATTGTTAAACGGCTCAATCGTGGATGGGTGAATTCGCATAATGGAACACAATTTCCGGAAAAAACGGGGATCCACTGTCTCTGAATATCTCCTTCGAGCAATCTGACGATACATGGTATATCCCATTCTGAAAAGCTTTTCACGAAGCGGAAATTGCCCGATACCTGCAGACCTGGCTGAGGTCACAAGAGCTGAGGGAAGCGACAGCCAGCCTGCCGGTTCCCAGCGAAGCATAATACCATGCAGACATTTCCAAAGACCAGTGAGAGATAAGGAGGCATTTCTCTCATACTGTTTATCCAGCTTACTCACACAGGAAAAAGCGGCATAGGCAAATGCATATGCTCCGCTCAGATAATACGAAAACATCAGACCGCTTTTCGACCAGTCGAACGTTCCATCCGGCCGTTGAACCGATGCAAGCCATTTTGCACCGAGCAGCAGACTTTCATCGACTTTTGGGTCCTGAATTATCTCCTGAATCTTGGAAAGATAATACATTGTCACACCCTGATAATGAACACAGGGAATATCATATGGATAAGGATACGTGCCCTGATCGCTTGCATAGGGAAACTCGCCGGTCACCTTCTGAAACCTGCATGTACGAAGAGCGGCCCGTCCTGCCGCTTCAATGGCTTCTTTATCCCCGAACCGCTTTCCGTATTTGGCAAGGAATGAACCGCAGGAAACATCCACATTCAGATGGTCGGCGGTATATTTCTCTGATTTCAGAAAATATCCAGGTGATAATTCATTTCGGAGAACATAATCCCGTGCTTTATGCAAAACAGCATCTTTTGGGCATATATCATATGCCTCGACAAGAGCTTCGCCGATAAAACCGGTTATAAGTGCAGACGGCTGATTGTAATCCGGGTGGATCTCGTTCCATGAACCATCGGGAGCCTGTGTACTGCAGATATATCCGACTATCCCCGGAACATCCCTGGTATCACCGATACGAATCATCGCCTTACAGATCTCGGCATTAACCCTGTTTCTTATAATATCATACACCGGGTCGACATAATATGCATACTCCCCGTCAACTTTCAGATACCGGTTTGCAGCATTCAGAATCGAACGGATTAATGATGTTACGTCTTTTTGCATTTGATTTCCTCAATCGTCTGGCATAGTCTGGATGCAATCATCTTCCTGTCATAGTTTTTTTCGACATAGGCTCTTCCCGAGATTCCCATTTCATGCATCCGGCCCGGGTCATCAAGAAGAGAGATTATGGCGTTTGTAATTGCGTCCGGGGTATTATCTGCGATGATCCCGCCTCCCGAGTCCCTGGCAATATTAGCGATTTCACCCTTACCGCATCCGACAAACGGAATCCCGCACGCCATATACTCATAGACTTTCGTCGGAGCAGCATACTCTAATGTATCCAGATCTTTAAGAGGGGCGACCCCGAGTTTTGCATGCGAAAGCAAAATCGGGACCTCGTCACGGGGGACAATCCCGGTAAACATCACGTATTCACGTACTCCTTCCCCATCCACAACCTTATGCAGATTCTCAAGATTGTCTCCTGCACCAACCAGATTCAAAACCAGATGATGCTTTTTATTCACCTCTTTCAAAGAACGGATAACAATTTCCAGATCCTGGGCATGCCCGATATTTCCGGCATAAATAATCTGATCTGCTTTTAGATCATCAGATGGCTGATATAGTCTGATATCGACACCATTCGGCAGCCAGACAATCTTTTTTGAAACCTCGGCATCGTTCGTCAGCCGGACGCCCAGTTCATGAGTGGTAACACCAATGCAATCAGCATTCTTCAGACAGTGACGATCAAAAGAACGGGCAGTCCGTTCAAAGAGACTTCCTTTTTTGATAAATCCAAGGCTCACCGATGCGTCGATCCACAAATCCCTGACTTCTATGATCCATGTCTTTCCAAGAAGTTTCTTCAGAATATATCCGGGGATATGAGTGAAAATCGGCGGAGCTGAAGTAATAATTACATCGAACCGACTCCGGTTCCGCATACTCCAGAGAGCAGCATGCAAAGGGAAGGTAAGATAATATGCCATTCTGCTGTAAAAACCGGGATCTGTGGATACAGGCTGCCATGCCCATATATTCACCGATTCAATACCATCGACCTGCCTGTGTGAAATGCGTTTCCAGACACGCGGGTATGTTCCCGCCGGAAAAGTGGGGAAAGGTGAGATAACGGTAGTTTCCACGCCGAGTTTTGCCAGATAAAATGCCATATCATGGATTCGGGAGGCATTACCGGAATGCTCGGGCGGGAAATGCTGGGATACAATAAGAACTTTCATAGTATCAGATATCAGAATTCAGACAGGACACCGGCATCTCATTCCTTTGTTATGCCAAGCACTTCCACAGTAAACCCGGCCTGCTTCCATTTATCATGATCGAGAACATTTCTCGAATCGAACAGCATTTTTGTGTGCATATGAAGCGTAGACGGGTCAATATCCTTAAAAATCGTATGATCCGTAATCAGTACGACACAGTCACTCCCCTCGGCTGCTTCCTCAAGACCGAGAATCGGATAGTCATATCGCTTGTTGAACGGGTCATGGACCTTAACTTTGTACCCGTCATTAAATGCCATCCTGATGAACTTCGTTGCCGGAGTCTCACGGCAGTCATCAATATCAGCTTTATATGCTACACCCAGGACCGTGATGACAGGATTTTTAATACCATTGAGCATTTTCCTGACACGCATCATCATATAGTTCGGCATAGTGTCATTAATGGCACGAGACTTCAGGATTAGTTCAGCATTCTGTGCATTTTCCGTCAGGAACCAGGGGTCAACGGCAATACAGTGCCCTCCTACACCCGGACCCGGGTTTAAGATATTCACCCGGGGATGCCTGTTTGCAAGAGTTATGACATCCCACACATTCACTCCATTATCCTCAGCAACCTTTGCAAGTTCATTTGCATATGCAATATTGACATCCCGAAAGGTATTCTCGGCAAGTTTCACAAATTCTGCTGTCTTCGTATCTGCAGTGTAAAGTTTTCCTTTCACATAGGATGCGTAGATTTCACTGGCGGCTTCGTTTGATTCGGCATTAATCCCTCCGATAATGCGGTCATTATGTTCCATCTCATAGAGTGTTTTTCCGGGAATAGCACGCTCGGGACAATGAGCATACAGGAACTCTCCTGCTTTCAGACCGGATTTTTCCAGAATGGGGATGAACACTTTCTCACTTGCCCCGGGGGGGACTGTCGACTCCAAAATAACCAGATTGCCTGCTTTGAGATACGGAACTATCATTTCTGCGGCAGATTTGACATACGTAAGATTGGATAAATGTGTTTCTTTATCGAACGGCGTGGGAACCGCAATCAGGTAGACATCTGCATCAGGAATATTGGCATCAGCAGTGAAATGAGACTTTGCCAGAGCAAAAAGTTCGTCCAGTCCCTTCTCGGTAATATGAGGCTTCCCAGCCTGTAATGTCTCAACTACAGTTTTGTTCACATCAAAACCGACAACATCGTAACCATGGGATGCCAGAAGAAGAGCTGTTGGTAATCCGATATATCCGAGACCCATTACACATATTTTTTTCATTTGTTATTCTCCAAGTACTATTGCAGGGATGTTTTTCAGTGCATGACCGTCGCCGGATGGGGGCAGCCGTGCGTCTTTTGTGTTATTCATCTGTTCAACAAACTTTACGCTGAACGAAGCATCAATTCCCGCAGGAATATGTGCTTTGGCATCTTCCCGAACAAGTACCGCTTCGGCTTTTTCTTTGAGAAGAACTTTCTCGATGCCTTTGCTCAGGTCTGCACGGATTACAGGATTCTCATTCGCATGGATCAGCAGGAACATCCTGATAATTACCGGACATGCCCCGGGCACGATGCATATTTTCATCATAGATCATTTTCCGGTAATACGCGTCAATGAGTATAAAATAAGAGCAACACTCATCAGCAGCATGCCCATGAGCACCATTATCAGGGATACCAGGGTAAGCGTCGGTGCCCAGGCTCCGGTCTCTACCGATATCAGCAGTGCCTGATATGCCAGAACAGCACCGATAACCGTCACCGCAAAACCAGGCACGCCAAAACTAAGCATCGGCTTCCTGAAACTGATCATCTGAATGATACTTACCAGAACCGATATACCGTGCTTCACCGGATTCATCTTGTGCTTGTGCGGGACATCATAGGTTACTTCGATGGGAACTTCGGTGATTACCATGCCGCACTTTGCAAAATGTGCGAGCATGCCAGATTCGATACCATATCCGTTTGTGGGAAAATCCAGATTCTCCAGTGCCTTCCCGGATAAGGCACGGTATCCTGACTGGGAGTCGGAGCATTTCCTCCCGGATGAAATATTCGTGGCACTGTTCAGCACTTTTTGCCCGATCTGACGATATGCCGGAATCTTTTCCGAATCCTTATCATTGATGAAACGTGAGCCTACGACAAGGTCGGCTCGCCCGGCAAGAACC
>DATESH010000061.1:0-6183 GCA_035270965.1 Methanocorpusculum sp. | reverse complement strand
GTGGGCACGTGAATTGAAATTGCATTGTTCCAGAGTGCCGATAAACGTTCGGGAGTCGTGCCCCACGTGGGCACGTGAATTGAAATAAGCAACTGCTGAAATACGGACTCGGACAGCGGTCGTGCCCCACGTGGGCACGTGAATTGAAATCTAGACTCCTGGCGTTATATCGTCCGTTGATATCGTCGTGCCCCACGTGGGCACTCAAATCATTTTTATATCTTATATTTCAACTCAGACCTTACATGGAATCGATGAACATCCCTAAATTTCGATACCTTCCTCTTTTCCAGAATCCAATCTTGAGGATATTTCCACCGCAGGTCTTCCCTCGTCAGTCGCGTCCCCGCACCCCTGAGATGGTGTATTATATTGGGACTGCCGATTGCATGGTAAATAAATTTTTTTCACCTAAACAAAACCTGATTACTGAATCCTCCCAATAGTATAGTATGGATCCAATCCCGCAGGCATCATACAATTATCGCCTCACCATGAAGGAAGAAGACTACCTCGAAGCAATCCTCAACGTCTCACTCACGAAAGGATATGCAAAAAGCCGTGACGTGGCGTCAGAACTGGATGTTGGTCCTTCATCCGTCGGGGAAATGTTTGCGAAACTGGATAAAAAAGGCCTGGTCGTTTATCGGAAATATGAAGGCGTCACCCTCACCGAACCGGGAACGATCATCGCCGAACAGGTCAAGTTCCGTCATGATGTTCTGGTCGAGTTTCTGGAAATGATAGGAGTGCCCGGGAACATTGCAAACAAAGACGCCTGCTTCATGGAACATGAACTCAGCACTGTGACGATCCAGAAAATCCGGGAGTTCATCGCCGCAAAAAAACAGAAATAATTTTTTTTATCGTTGATTCTTCTTACACACGCTGCAGTTTTTACCTGATTTTCCTTTGCATCTGCAGGCTTCCCCCCGCAGATTCTTTTTCACTGCCCCCAGAAACAGAAGAACGATTCCTGCGGCAATAAGAAAGAAGAGAAGAGTCCAGAATCCTTCAGGCAAAACCAAGAAGAAGACCCCCCTGATACACGATAAAAGAAACGATCCAGGCGATTGCACACATACCAAATGCTGCAAGCCCGGTCATCTTCCATGAGCGGGTCTCCTGCCGGATTGTGAACATCGCCGCAAGACAGGGCATGTAGAGCAGGATGAACACCATGAACGAGTATGCCGAAAGCGGCGTGAACACATGCATCAGCACATCGCCAAGTCCCTCCTCGCCTACACCGTACAGCGTGCCGAATGCCCCGACAACAATCTCTTTTGCAACAAGACCCATCAGGATCGCCACGGCTGCCTCGGCAAAACCGAATCCAAGCGGTGCAAAAATCGGCGCAATCGTTGACCCTGCCATACCTATCAGTGATTCCGACGAGGCATACTCAACACCGAACGGCAGAGAGGCAAGCAGCCACATCAGCAGCACTGCCGGGAAGATGATGATTCCTGCTTTTCGCAGAAACTCCCAGGACCGCTCACCTGCATGGATCAGCACGCCCTTTATCGTCGGAATCCTGTATGGCGGCATCTCCAGAACGAATGCAGAAGACTCGCCTTTGAATAACGTCTTCCTCAGCAGAAGTCCGGTAATCAGCGCAACCAGAATGCCCAGCAGATACAGGGAAAACATCACCAGTCCCTGAACCTCGGCGGCGAAGAAAATACCGGCAAGCAGCAGATACACCGGCAGCCTCGCTCCGCATGACATGAACGGCGTAATCAGGATTGTCAGAAACCGTTCGCGTTGTGTCTCCAGTGTCCGGGTCGCCATGATTGCGGGCACACTGCACCCGAATCCGAGGATCATCGGGATGAAGGATTTTCCATGCAGACCAAGCCTGTGCATGATTTTGTCCATGATCACGGCAACTCTTGCGAGATAACCGGAGTCCTCGAGGATTGCGAGAAGCAGGAACAGCAGGAAGATATTCGGCAGAAAAATCACGACGGACCCCACACCCCCAATGATTCCGTCACAAATCAGGGACAGGGTCCAGTCAGGTGCGGCGATTCCGGTAAGACCTGCCGACGCAAACCCGGCGAGCAGCCCGAAGCCCTCGTCGATCAGATCCATGACCGGAGCACCGACGGTGAACACGATCTGAAAAATCAGATACATGACGGCAAGAAAAATCGGGAACCCGAACCATTTACTGGTCGCGAACCGGTCGATTCTCTCTGACTGATTTTTGCCGCCAGCTTTCATATGATCTACGGATTTGTGGAGAATGCCGGCGATGAAACCATACCGCTGATCCGCAAAAATTTCTCCCGGCTGAACGCCGTAGATACCTGTAAGATGGGTCCTGATAGTTTCGATTGCGGCATCCGTCGAGCCGTGGATGAGAGCCTGAATCGCGGACCAGCGTGACCCGGTGATCACGGTCACTTCACGAATATGTTCCTCGAGTTCGTGATCATACCTGATACTCTTCTCAGAAGGCACGGGCCGGGCGAGGATTGCTTTGATGAGGTCGTCTTTTCCCGTCTCATCGATTGCTTCGATTTGTACGACCGGGATGCCGAGCATCTCGGTAAGGAGTTTGGTGTTGATGACAATCCCCTCTGCATCCGCATACCGGTTCATATTCAGCACAAGGACGAGCGGCACGCCAAGTTCGATCAGCTGAAGAGTGACATACAGATTCCTCTCCAGATGTGCGGCGTCCACGATATTGACGACGACATCAGGCGTTTCGTTCAGAAGATAGTTGACCGCAATCTCTTCTTCGAGAGATCTCCCGCTCAGACTGTAGGTCCCGGGCAGGTCGATGATCTCGAGCGTTGTGCCGTCATAGATGATTTTCCCTTCTTTTCTTTCAACGGTGACGGTCTTACCAGGCCAGTTTCCTACATGGTGATGCATCCCGGTAAGATTATTGAAAAGAGTCGTTTTCCCGCAGTTCGGGTTCCCGGCTAATGCTATTGTTATCTTTTTCATGCGGCAAAGACACGGATATACGAAGCATCATCTTTTCGTATGGCGAGCTGACATCCCCTGACCGACATCATCATCGGGTCGCCGAGCGGGGCAAGACCGGTGACACGAATCAGGCTGCCGCGGGTAAGTCCGAGTTCGAGCAGTCTGCTCTGAAAGCCGGAGTTTGTTCCCTCGATAAATCCAAGGATTGATGCGCATTTTCCTGTAGGAATATCGCATAACCGTACTGATTCATTCTGCATATTAACTACTCTCTTCTTCGGCACGTATATCCGGGAGCCGGAGGAGTTTAGGACATCCCCAACCTGCCGTAAAAATTACGGTTAACCTGGGTAAAAACCGGAATTATGCGCGGGATTGCAGGATGTCTGAGGTGTTTATATCTTCCCGAACCAAATCGTTCTCATCATTCAATGACAGAGGTCATCCTAAATCCGCTTCATCAGAAACTCCTGCTGATAGCCGCCGGCATCGCAGTATTCATGGATGCTCTTGACGGTTCGGCTGTCAACATCTCCCTTCCGGTTATTGCCGCGGATTTTGGAACAGATACAGGGACTGTATCCTGGGTATGTGTCTCCTATCTTCTGATTCTTGCAGGTCTCATTCTCACCTTTGGAAAACTGTCTGACCGCGGGCATGTCAGAATTATTTTTATAACAGGGTTTATTGTATTCACAATCGGCTCAGTTGCCTGCGGATTTTCACCAAACCTCACGGTCCTCATCGCCTCACGGGTTTTTCAGGGGGTCGGAGCTGCGATGATTGCAGCATCGGCTCCGATGCTCTGTGTAAAATTCCTGCCTATGAAAATGCTTGGAATCTCCATGGGTGTATTGACAGCGGCAAGTTCGATCGGATTTGCCATGGGTCCTGCGATCGGCGGATTTATTACTGCATTTCTCTCATGGCACTGGATATTTTTCCTCAATATTCCTATCGGCATTTTTGCCGTGCTGTTTGCCGTAAAAATAATCCCGCAGGATGTTTCCGGAGATAAGCATGCTTTCGACTTCGCCGGGGCATTCACGTTATTCTTTATGATGGCATCCGGCATTTTTGCGCTGGAACGTCTCCCGCATCTCGGGTTTTCCAGTCCGGTAATCATACTTGCAGTTGGTATCTGTGTTATCTCGCTGATACTGTTTATCCTGTTCGAACTGAAAAGCAGGTATCCGATTCTGAATATCAGAGTCTTTGAAAAATGGCCGCTTACGTTCACACTTTTGGCATACTTAATTCTTCAGACTACTACTGCAGGTATTTTCTATCTTCTTCCGTTCTACCTGTCGGCAGGTATGAACTTTGATGCGGCGGTCAGCGGTCTTTTTCTCATTTTACCTCCGGTAATTACCGCAGTTCTCAGCATTTCTTTCGGGCAGTGGTCTGATAAAACCGGACGGCGCGGATTTGTATTCGCGGCATGTGTTTTACTTATTATAATCAATGTAATTTATGCGCTGATTGTCCCGGAATGGGGCATTATTCCGCTCATTCTCTCCCTGGTGATAATGGGTCTGATCTGGGGTATTGGCGGCGGACCTGCTTCAAGCAGAATTGTCGAGCAGATGCCTGACGGCGAGAGGGGGACCGGCTCCTCGCTGATGATTACCTGTATGTATTTCGGAGCCGGAGTCGGAATCGCCCTCTATGCATCGGTTTTCACCGTTCTGACTACGGATGCCGGCAGTATTCTCTCATTTGCCGATCTGGATTATACCGTATTTATGTACGGATTCCACATCTCGAATGCAATCGGCGCGATACTTGCGATTATTGCCGTGATTCTTTCTCTGGTTGTCAAAGACCCGGCAAAGAAATGAAATAGAAATGCGGCCCGTCTGCAAAACCGCAACTTAATAAAGAGCGAACGTCAAATATAGTGAGAGCAATGGGGGGCCGTAGGGTAGCCTGGCATCCTAGGAGACTGGGGGTCTTCTGACCCGCGTTCAAATCGCGGCGGCCCCATACTGTTTTAGAGAGTATTTTATGCAATTAGCACCTGAATGCAGAAACTGCCTCCTGACGAAGGTCCGGGGTCAGTCCGGTCTCGTGACAAAAGACGAGGCATTACTTGATGCCGTCACAGAAAAATGCACGATGATCTATGATTCGTTTGCAGGAAGAAATCTGGGAGCTGCTGTCATTGCCGGCAGAGTTCACCGGTGTTGTTACGCGGAGATTGGCACATCCGACCCGTATTCGGAGATAAAGGTCCGGGACAATGAGGTTGCGAAGCGGGTTGTTGACGCGGTCTCGCCCCGGCTCAGCACGCTTCATGATTATATGGTTGCGTCCATCCTTGGCAATTCCATAGATTACGGCGTGACCGGGCATGAAGTCGCAACGGATTTTGTGGCATTTTTTGAAAAGATGTTTGCGAAGGGTCTGGCTCTCGATGACTCGGAAGAGTTCTTTCAGATTGCAGACCGCGTGGTCTACTTTACCGATAACTGCGGGGAAGTTATCTTCGACAAATTATTCTGCGAAGCGCTGAGGAAAAACGGATCAGAGGTGACCATTGTCGTTAAGGAAAAGCCGATGTTAAATGACGTAACCTTAAAAGAGGCGGCCGATGTCCATCTCGAAGAGGCTGCCGATGCTTTATATCATTCAGGCGGGGGGGCGCAGATTGGCGCTCATCCGAAATATTTCCCGCCTGAAGTTTTGGATGCCGTTTCGAAAGCTACGCTTATCATCGCCAAAGGTCTTGCAAATTACGAAAGCCTGACTGAATATGACATAAAAACACCGATCGCCTATCTTATGATGGTAAAATGCGTGCCGGTCGGTCGCAATGTCGGTGCAGAAAAGGGAGATCTGATTGCGATTCTCCGTCGTCAGTAAACCTGCTGAACCCGTCCGACCTGTCCGTCGGTGAGCCTGACTTTAATCCCGTGCGGGTGATTCGGGGAGTTTGTCAGAAGGTCTGCGACCCGCCCAAAGGTCAGCTCTCCTGTCGGCTGATCTTTTTTCAGAATTATTGCCACCGCATCCCCGGGGTGGATATTGCTTCGGATGTTCCCGCTTTTCATGATACTGAATATTATTGGGTCTGCGGGGTAAAAGTGATGTCTGTCTGATTCTCTTTTATGTAATGCTATTAAGAGAACAGATACTATCTCTACAGAGATAAGGAACGGTGTCCGATTATGACCTTTGGAGAAGCAAAAGAAGATAAGAATACTGTGAAAGATACTGCTGATACAGCGAAGACAG
>DATESH010000060.1:0-3268 GCA_035270965.1 Methanocorpusculum sp. | reverse complement strand
CCAGCGGATCATTGAGTTCGTAACTTTCCACGATGAGTTCCTTTGGAGATGGAAATGCCTGCTTGAAAATCGGATCGTTTTTGTAATCATTTGCATCGATGAGCGAGAGGTAATACGGAGTAATGCAAAGCGGGAACTTGTCGATGGTCTTCTGAAGTTGTTTACGTTCATCAGGAGTAAATTTTATTCCCGTTACCTGCTGGAAAGTGTCGATATTCCGAACCGTGTGCCGGACCTGCCACCTCCAGTCTTTCCAGTATTCCTGAACATCTCCATCATGTAACTGTCCTTTTTGGAAAGAACCGGAATCATTAACCATTTTTATTACCGGCGGGTTTTGGTTCTGGATACCTGGTGACGGAATCATGTTTACCGGTCTCCTAAAATTAATAATATCTTCCCTGGTTCTAGATTGCCCAATTCCGGATGGTGATCTTCAAACTGCCTGGCAGTCGGATTTTCTATCATTTTCATCTCCGGAAGAGCGAACCTGAAAAGGTTGTCAAGCTCGAAAATTGTTGTAGTATACGTTGAATTCATGTGTTTCATCTCATTTTTAGGTTATATCTTGCCCCAAATGGGACATAGGTTGATGTGTGCAAAATGGTCACTCATGCTGCCATTAACAAAAGATTATATCGCAACTGATTGCACAAGTCTGCGAACAGTTTTACTTTGGTCTCACAGTTTAAACCTTTTGTGTCAATTTTTCTTTGCCGGGTTAACATAACAAACAGGTCTTAATATCACAAAAAATGAAGAAAATGCAATTGAATATTACTCAAAAACAATGGTTAATTTGTAAAAATAAAAACGAAGTATTTATTAATCATTCTCCATGGGAAGCAATTCAAACCAGGTTATTTTCTCATGCAGAAAGCATTATTATGAGGTATTTTTTCGTTGACAGTTTTAGGTGGATATCTCCTCCTTCGCAAGATTGCAACTTGATTAACAGAGACATTCCGCGCCATTTAATATAGAGAGTAAATTTTCATCCTGTGTCTTGCTATGAATACCCGTTCTGATTTTGGAGAATACAAAGCAAACGTTATTCCTTATCATATATATCAATAGCAATCTTCAGGGATATTCCCAACAAAAAATGGTTACACTAAAGGTTCCGGCTGTTTCCCCATATATTCGACCGGAAGCTTAGTATTTTTCACTAAAATCTGCTGATTGGTTTCAATAAGTCTCTCCATAACCAGACTTTTGCCGGCAGGAGTCATGGCATAGACCGGAACACCCACCCCACCCTGAACAAGTGCTTTGGACACGGCTGCACGGACATATTGCGAAGCACAGGCAAAAACCAGGTCGGAAGCGGCAACAAGACGCTCTGCATTTTCTTCGTTCTGAACTCCGGAAGTGTGGACAGCGATAATAAGTGCCTCGGGATATTTTTTGCGGATTATCTCGGCGAGTTCGTGCTGAAAGCCTGCTACGGTGACACCGACCCTTTTCCAGCCCTCATTTTTTGCACGCTCCAGACCTGCGAGGATGTCTAGTTTTGCAGTTTTTTTATCGATTACAATACCACCTGCATCCTCGATTCTTTTCACTACTTCCGGATAGGAAGTCGTTGAAACGAGACCGGACATCCGACCACCGATTCCCTGCACGAGTTCAGGACTCCGGACGATGATTGTACCTGCGCCGTCTGAACAAATCACTGCCGCATCCAGAGTTTTTGTCCGGAGACCTGTGGTCATTAGTTCAGATGCGCCGAAGAGAACAAAGGACTCCTTATCCAGAACTTCCCTGTTCTTCGTGCACATGCCGAACTTCCGGATACGGAACTCGATATTCTTCTGCACTAACTCTTTTGTTATCGGGTCAACCGGCACACCAAACCGTTTTGCAAGCGGGCAGGAGTGAACCCTCGGTTCTCCCACTTCAACGACTTTCCCATCCCTAATGACTACCTTCGTCATCCCAACAGCTTCTATTATGTGTTCATCTGTCATTTTACCGATGAATAGATATGACATCCGAATTAACATAAAACCAATGAGCAGGTCACGATACTATGAATTGGACGGCGCACGCGGTATTGCCCTTCTTCTGATGATTGTGTATCATACCGTTTTCTGTCTCTACTTCTTTGGAACAGGTCTTGTCCCCTGGTTCAATCCGTATGAAATGTCAGGCGCTCCGATTGCATTTTTGTTTGTCGTGATTGCGGGCATTTCCCTTGTTCTCTCGACCGGTCGGGAAACAAGCCCGTCCAGATCGGCGAAGAAATTATTTTTCCGGGGTCTCTATATTCTCTGCTTTGCATCGGTGGTAACTCTTGTTACCTGGCTCGTTTATCCTGCAGAAGTGGTCATCTTCGGCATTCTCCATCTCATCGGGTGTGCCACCATTCTTGCCATACCGTTTGTTGTGATGAAAATACATGCATATATCCCGCTGGTGTTCGGCATAATCTGTATTGCTTTGTCGCCGATAGTTTCCATGCTTCGCGGTCCGGCGTTTCTGATTCCATTCGGCATTACATACACTGGATTTGCAACTCTGGATTACGAGCCGCTTATACCCTGGTTCGGAGTTTTGCTCCTGGGTGTGGCACTTGGTTTGGTTATCTATAGAGGAGGGGTACGGCACGGTGTTTTAGCAAAACTTGAAACAATGCCCCGCACCTTGGCGCCGCTTTGTTTCATCGGACGGCACACGCTGATTATCTATCTTATTCATGTTCCGGTCATCATTGGTGTTTTATTACTCTTTGGAATCATTACCCTGTAACGATATTTTCTTTTGTCCAGGAGTAGACGTAATATCATCATGTCACAGCGAGCCGCAGACGCAGTTTTTCAGGCTTTGTTCTCTCTAACAGATGTCAGAGCAATTCTCCGGACGACTGCCCCCGATCATTCCCTTGACGAGGACCAGAAGGCAAAAACTGCCAAGGCTCTCGCATCGGTGGAAAAACAGATTGCAATACTGAAAGAGGAACTTTTATGAAATGCTGTGATAACATCGAGGCACGGATGGTTGACGAGACGTCCATCAATATTGATCCGATTCAGGTGGGAGGCCGCCTGACACCCGAAGCCATGAAAGCGATGATTTCCTGGGGAGATGGGTATTCGGTTTGTGATAACTGCAGAAAACCGTTCCGTCTGGATTATATCCAGAACCCGCCTCTGAAAGATTTCCATGTGGATCTTGCCGAGTGGCTTGGCATGGCCCAGGCGCGTACAGTCCCGGGAGCCCGCAGGGCATTTCAGCAGGTTGCCGGAACCTATGTGGAAAAAGGCGA
>DATESH010000059.1:0-3685 GCA_035270965.1 Methanocorpusculum sp. | reverse complement strand
AATGATGCCGAGAACAATGATGATGCCGGCAAAAATCACATCATCCATCGTCGCCCCGGCAAGACTTCCCATCAGCCAGTAGGTAATCTCTGGAAGTTGTTCGGTTGTGTCAGCTACCAGTTTGATATACGACGTCGATGCAGAGAAAAGACTCCCGACCAGTATTCCCGCAAGAACCATGCTCAATGTGGCACTTCCTTTTGTCATGCGGCTGACAAGGTAGGCAACCAATACCGCAATCAGCCCGCCGGCGAAGGCAAGGATGGTGACCATTCCGCTGCCAAGCGACAGATATATGGCAAGACATGCGCCAAATCCCGCGCCTGCCGAAGCTCCGAGAATATCAGGAGAGACAAGCGGGTTCTGGAACATTCCCTGATAGGCAGCTCCCGCCGTGGAAAGTGCGGCCCCTACTAAGAGCGCGGCAAGAATCCGGGGAAGACGTATGTTGAATACAACACTGAACATCGCGTAATCCCATGTTTCTGTTACCGGGAAAAACGGAGATAACAGAAGCAGAACGACATCGTAGAGGGAGATGGAAAATCTTCCGACGCCAAAGGAGACCAGAATACATACCAGTGCAGCAAGAATTAGAAGAATAAACCGGAGTTTGTAATTCGGCATTTTCCGTGTTTGGACCGACTGGTTTTTGGCGTTATCGGGCATGAATCATATTAGTTATCTTTTAAACCTTCATTAAGTCTGCTATGTTAAATCCAAATTGTTAAATATACTTAGTTAACACTGTTTGGTTTCTTTCAAAAAGAAGAATACAAAAATGAGTATGTTGAAAAATATCCGCATCAAAGTAATTCCATTTGCTATCGGATCCGGCTCACTCCTCATTTGAAGAGACATACACGCTAAAAAAGGTGATGACGAAATACCGGCCGGATATCTTTTACCTTTGCGGAGAAAATTTGCCGGCCCTATTCCCGCTGTTCAGTTTCGGTGGTGAAGTCGGACCTGAGGGAAGCTCCCCGCTCTATAAAACATACCCTCGTGCCAACTCTCTCGTCAATGAAGGACACAGGAATATCAATCTATAAACCCATATTTGAGTAACGACATAAAATCAGTATTAATTAATACATCCGAATATCAATAGAAATATATATGGAAAAACTACGTTTGACTGCAAAACAGTTAATTATTGCATTAACCGTTGCAATAGCCTGTTTTTTGCCGCCGTTCATCGGAGATGCAACGAACATCGTTCTCCCGCAAATGCTCAACAGTTTCGGGTTAACTGCGGCAGATGCAGGATACTGGAATCTTTATGGATGGATTCTGACAGTATACCTGTTAACGTCGACGATATTCCTGATTCCTGCTGCAAGACTCGCCGATAAATTCAGCAAGAAATGGTTTTTCTGCATCGGCGTTCTTCTAATTGGCATAGGCTCCCTTGGAGTGGGTCTTTCAACGTCAGGTGAGATGGTTCTCATTATGCGGGCGATCGAAGGCATTGGAAATGCAATGATGTTTGGCACTGCCGTCGCTTTGGTCGCATCTGCTGTCAAAGCCGAACTGCGTGGAACTGCAATCGGCGTAGCGATGACGGGTGTGTTCCTGGGTCAGCTCGCCGGCCCTCTGCTTGCCGGCGCCCTCACGGATGCAGTCGGATGGTCCGTGGTCTATATGATTCTCTGTCCGGTAGCTCTTCTTTCTTTCATTCTTGCAATTCCGTTCATCCCGAAAGACACCCCGACAGACACGGGTCGCTACGACTGGATAGGTGCGATTCTTTTCATGATAGGCATGAGTCTTGCCCTTTACGGATTCTCCCAGCTGCCAAAATCAGTCTCCTTTGGCCCCCTCGTCGCAGGCATCGTTCTCTTGATTCTCTTTTTCCTCTATGAAAAGAAGAATGCAAATCCGCTCATGCCGATTGACCTTATTCTGCACAATAAGTCGTTCACCTTCAACAATTCAGCAAATTTACTTTACTATGTGGCAATCTACGCCATGGGTTCCCTTGTTTCGCTTTACATGACAAACGTTTGGGGAATCACTGACGCCCTTCCGCGTGCCCTCGTTATCACCACCCAGGGACTTATCCTCGTTCTCTTCACGATCATCGCCGGAAAATTCTACGATCACCTTCTGCCCAAAGGGCTTATGGTAATCGGTGCCGTAATGACTGTCGTTGGTCTTGCCGGCGTATTCCTCATGGGTCCGGCCTCCTCTGATTCACTCTGGCTGACCGGAGCGATTATCGCGGCAAGTATCGCTGCATATGGTATCGGCTCACTGATTCTCACGGGAATCGATCGGGTAATCAAAAACTCCCCGCCAAAATACTCAACCACGACCGGTCTTGTCATCATCACTTGTGGGATGATTCTTCTTCTTACCTGTGGAACGGAAACCGCTATCTGGAGTATGATTGCGGTAGAAGCACTCTTTGGAGTGGGAATCGCCATCTTTGTAACCCCTAACAGTACAGCCATTATGAACTCTGTCACAGAACAGGAGTATGGCCTGGCATCCGGGACCCTTTCCACAACGAGGATGCTTGGTATGGCGGTTTCAATCGGAATTGTTTCCATCCTGAAAAATATCTTCCTCGCAGGGACCACAGCGGAAACCTACACGCCGCAGTTCCTCCAGGTCCTCGACGGAACAATTATCGCGGCAATAATCGTCCTTGTCATTGCCATGATTCTCTCTTGGACTGCAGGCTCCGGAAAGAACACATCCTGATTTATCCAACTACTAACCCGCCTCTTTTTTTCTCTCCCACGCTCATACACTAATAACTTATGGCAAAGACATCCCGCAAAAAAAGAAGTTCGTCTAAAAAGAACCAGACGAAAATAATCAGTTTCATCTGTGGTCTGATTATTATTGGGGCAATTGTTATCTTTGGGGGTGCGGAACTTGGCGGTTTGAACACCTCGGTTCCGCTGAACACCTCGACTCCATCCTCTTCTCTCATTAATGACGAGGGGTCACTATCCATGTACGTCATCGATATCGGACAAGGAGATGCAATTCTTCTTGCCAAAGATGGGAAGTATGCCCTCATCGATGCCGGTGAATCTATGTCTCCCGGAGAAAGGGAATCTCGTACTGCAATATTTACCTGCCTTGACTCGCTCGGTGTCAAAAACATTGAGTTCCTGCTGATTACCCACCAGGACTATGATCATATCGGCTCGGCAAAAGATGTTCTCTCGACCTACAATGTAGGAATTGTCTATGATAACGGAGTGGAACACACCTCTGCCACCTACGAAAAACTCATGCAGTATATTCTCGATGAAAACATCAGTTACGAAGTCGTCAGAGACGGAGACCTGGTCACTTCTCCATGGAGCGAGGTGAAAATCGATGTCCTCTCGCCGCCGCAGGACCTCATCATGTCGGGCTCCTCCCCCGACATCAACGAAAACTCCATTGTCCTCAAAATAACCTATAATACTGTGTCCTATATTCTCACTGGGGATGCCGAGGACAAAGCAGAGAGTTATATCCTCTCCACAGGAGCCGACATAGATACAGACATACTCAAGGCAGGTCACCATGGTAGTTCGAGTTCTTCGACTGACGCATTCCTCGAAGCAGTCAGTCCCGGAATCATTGTCATAAGTGTCGGCGCAGGAAACAGTTACGGGCACCCGCATATTGAAACTCTCACCCGGTACGCAAAATACTGCGAGTTTATTTACCGGACAGA
>DATESH010000058.1:0-2438 GCA_035270965.1 Methanocorpusculum sp. | reverse complement strand
AGATAACCAAAACAGGGTTTTCTACAAGCGATGTCACGCTTCAGCACTATGAAGACGAAACCTGGAGGAGAATTCCGACTACTCTTTCAAAGGTCGAAAACGGATATGCCAACTACACAGCTGTCATAGATGAGTATTCGCTGTTTGCGATAACGTTTTCCGCGGGAGCTACGGATGTCATAGCAACGCCGACACCCACAGTAATCCCTGATACTCCTACAGAAATGCCGACGACAGATGTCCCGACCGGCACACCCTCGCCGAAGCCGACCTCGACCGCGTCCCCGGGCCCGCTTGCCGGAATTCTCTTTGGACTCGGAATCGCCGCATATCTGAGATACGGCAGACGATGAGGGAAAAACTCATTCGTGATTTTTCAGGATATCAATCGTCTCCTTCACTCTGGTCTCAAAAAGCATGCTGTCCATTAAATACCGGACCATGCACACATTTTTTGCACCGGCATTAAGAACGCCTGAGATGTTTTCTCCAGTTATGCCTCCGATTGCAACAACCGGAATATCTCCGGCAAGTTCTACAGCCTCGGAGATGATTCCGGTTCCGGTAACCGGGTCGGGTTTTTTCTTTGTTGTCGTCTGAAAGACCGGGCCGAATCCGATATAGTCAGGTTTCAGTTTTACAGCCTCTTTTACCTGTTTCAGATTATGGGTCGAGAGTCCGAATTCACAAACTTTATCGCCGCATATCTTTTTTGCATCTGTTAAGCTGATATCATCCTGACCCAGATGAAGGCAGTCCGCACCGCAGAGAGAGGCGAGGTCTGCCCGGTCATTCATCACAAACCGTGTCCCGGTTCCGTTTGTAACATGCATAATCTCACCTGCAGCCTGCAGAATCTCCCTGTCGCTTAACTCTTTTTCCCTCAGCTGAAGATATTTCACCTGATACTTAACCGCAGTTTCGGCGATTTTTTTATAGGAAAAAAATGGTTTTGTGATTATCAGATAGAGACCGAAGTCATTATTTATCACTTTAAATCCTCAATAATCATTTTTGCAACTTTCTCGCCGGAAAGAAGCATCCCGCCGAATACCGGCCCCATACGCGGGGATCCGAATACTCCGTTTGCTGCCATGCCGCAGACATAGAGCCCCGGATAAATCTCTTTGGTATTTATGACGGTCATTGCTTCACCTTCAGCGGCATTTAGGGAACGCTCGCCGCAGACTTTCCCGGTCGGCGTGTTAAGAGTGATGTTATTCTTTTTTGCAGCAGTTTCTGAAATCATACAGGGATGTCCGGTTGCATCCACAACAACCTTTGCTCTGAACGAAAGAGGGTCTACATGAAGACCTTCTTTTACCACAAAACCCCAGTTTACAACAACGCCTGAGACTCTGTCATCCTTAAAGATCACATCCTCGACGCTCATACCATTGTGAATCAGAACACCATTCTTAGATGCCCTGTATATCAGGGCTGATGTTGCCAGAACACTGTCGCATATGACGAGATTTTCATTATATCTTTCATAAGGGATTTCAAGTTCATCCAAAAGATATACTGCCTCATTCTGTATCGCAATAGATGAAAACAGCATGGCGCCGCCCCACATACCGCCGCCGGGAGCAAGTTTGCTCTCAAACATAGATACTTTATATCCTGCTTCTGCGATTTTTATTGCAGCAATAAGCCCGGACGGGCCGGTTCCTGCTATAGCTACATCAGGACACAGATTATCCCGAAGTCTTAAAAACCATGAATCTGTGATTGCTTTGGTTACTTCCAAGTCCATTGTGTTATCCTCCCTGAAATTGGGCGGATAATGTACTGGCAAATAGAGGAAAAATGACTCCCTACGCCGGCATTACCCGAATCAGGTTATATGGGTATAATCTCAGCCGCGACAGTCAGATTTTGGCCTGCCGCAGCACCCCGTTATCATTTTTGTGTTCATGATATATGGGATGTTCGGATTCACTTCTGACACATATGCGGTACGAATAATGCGGTTTCAAAAGGGTTCGGGATTCCAACGCAGCCTGGATAGGACGCGGGAAATTTAAAAAAACTGTTGATATGATACCATGCAGATATGAATAAAAACAAAAGAGAACAAGTAACTCTCCCATTCTGATAAAATAAAATTAATAAACCGGAATTAATCCGGCATTATCTCCCGTAATACATTTTCCGCCGCAGGGCGTCACTATGAATGTATTTTCGGTTCCAACCATTCCGATATTTTTTATTCCCTTTTTGGGTTCAATTGCAAGGGTCATATTCTCTAAAAGCGGTTCGTCAAAACCTTTTGCAATGACCGGCATTTCGTCGATTAAAAGACCTATGCCGTGACCAAGGAATTTGACCTGCCTTTCTTTATACCCCATAAAATCCCTTTTGAAATTCTCATCAAGGCTGTCCATTATTGTCTGATATATCATAGACGGAACTTCACCCGGTTTTAACATAGATGC
>DATESH010000057.1:0-4929 GCA_035270965.1 Methanocorpusculum sp. | reverse complement strand
GAATAAGGCATTTGACAAGCAGCAGTATTGAATATCTCCGGCATACAAATACTATTCAGTATTTATCGGAGATTACCACTAATGACAGATACAAATGTGAAAGGAGGGAAAGGCACTGTTGTTCTCGCCTTTTCCGGAGGTCTTGACACCTCGATCTGTGTTCCTCTTTTAAAGAACATGTATGGATATGACCGAGTGGTCACCGTCGCGGCAGATGTCGGTCAGCCGGAAGCCGAAGTTAAGATGGCAACCGACAAAGGAAACCTCATCGCAGACAAGCATTATACGCTCGATTTAAAGGAGGCTTTTGTCAAAAACCATGTCTTCCCGGCAATCAAGGCGAATGCGCTATACGAAGGATACCCGATGGGAACTTCCCTTGCACGACCAATCATTGCTGAAGAGATTGTAAAAATCGCGAAAAAGGAGAATGCTGCTGCAATCGGACACGGATGTACCGGTAAAGGGAATGACCAGCTCAGATTCGATTACATTTTCAGAATGCACGGATTCGACATCGTCGCCCCTATGCGTGAACACAATATGACACGTGACTGGGAAATCGATTATGCCGAGCAGCACAACATCCCAATCCCGGTAAAGAAGTCCACACCCTGGAGTGTTGATGAAAACATCTGGTCCAGGAGTATCGAAGGGGGCCGTCTTGAGGAACCGGACTATCACCCGCCTGAAGAAATCTACCATTGGACTGCAGCATTAAAAGACGCACCAGACGAACCGGAAATTCTTTCCATCGGTTTTGAAAATGGTGTGCCGGTTTCATTGAACGGCAAAAAGATGGGCGGCGTCGAGCTGATTGTCACCCTCAACAAAATCGCCGGAAAACACAGTGTCGGCAGAAACGATATGGTCGAGGACCGTGTTCTCGGTCTGAAAGCCAGAGAAAACTATGAGCACCCGGCAGCTACTGTACTGATTGCCGCACACAAAGATCTTGAAAAACTGGTTCTCTCCAGATATGAACTGAAGTTCAAGAGCAGTGTTGATGACCAGTGGGCCGAACTTGCCTACATGGGACTTATCCACGAACCACTCTACCACGACCTGAACGCATTCATCGACGAGACCCAGAAACGGGTAACCGGAACGGTGGATGTCCAGCTATTCAAAGGCGGTCTGCACATTATGGGAAGAACGTCCGGGAATGCAATTTACTCTATGGACATGGTTTCCTTCGATTCAACAACCATCGATCAGCGGGATGCAATAGGCTATTCCAAGTATTATGGCATTCAGGGCAGAATGCTCTGGCAGCTTCAGAATAAAGAATAAACGATGAATAAAGACAATGTCTGTGTGTTGATTCCGACACTCAACGAAAAAGCGACAATCGGCCCACTGATTGAGGAACTCCAGGCCCTCGGCTACAAAAATATTCTTGTAGCTGATGGCAGCTCCTCAGACGGGACTCCGAAAATCGCTGAAGGTCTCGGTGCCAGAGTGCTTATCCAGAGTGGTAAAGGGAAAGGGGCTGCAATGATTGAAGCTTTTAAGCAAATCACCGAGCCCTACATTCTGATGCTTGACGGTGACGGAACCAACCCGCCGGAATACGCCGATGCAATGCTTGAACCTCTCGTTTCCGGCAGGGCAGACCATGTTATTGGTAACCGGCGCGGGGATTATGAGAAAGGAGCACTTACCCGCCTGAACCGTATCGGAAATACCCTTATGAACAAGCTCTTCAAGTGGGCACATGGCGTCTACATGACCGATATCCTCTCGGGATATCGTGCGTTTAGCAGAGAATCAATTGAGCGGATGAATCTTACCGAATCCGGTTTCGAGATTGAAACCGAAATCTGCTCGGCTGTCGTCAGTCACAATCTCCGGTTCGAAGTTGTCCCGACATATTACAAGAAACGGCCGGGTTCACCCACAAAGCTGAATCCGTTCCGTGACGGCTATAAAATCATCCGGGCAATCAATAGATACGGTAAGATGAACAACCCGTTGTTCCATTTCAGCGTTGTCGGCATTCTGCTTGGACTCTGCGGTCTTGTAACAGGAATCTATGTCGTTGTGGAATGGTTTCACGGAATCGAACATCTGCCGATGACAGTCCTGACGATGCTCTTTATCGTAACCGGTATTCTTACATTTATGATTGGACTCATCAGCGACATGATTCTGGCATATCATAGAGAAGAAATCCTGGAAATCGGAAAGCTCCGTGCAGAACTCGAAGACATGAAGAGAAAGTAAAAAATAAGACTGGTTTTTCAACCTATTTTTTGCGTGCGGGAACTTATCCGCACGAAAACAATTCCTATAAAATGTGATAATAATTTTGAAAAATATTTTAGCTGGTTGTTAAGTAGCCAACCATTTCGATATCAATTGTATCTGAACCATACTGGACAATAAGATCCTTATCAGTAATGGAAATAATCACTGCCGGACGAATCGCAATTGACTCCTCGCCGAGTTCATCCGTGTAGTATTCATTCAGATACAGCATGTCCCCGACTTTGAGCGTGCTGAAATCAAGACCCATTGCCGCGATGGACTCATTTGTGAACGCGTATGCAAGATTAGCTCCGGATCCTGCAACTGTCCGCGATTCACCAGGGGTAAGTCCGATAACCCCGGAGGAGATCTGGTTGTATTCATCTGCATAAATTGCAAACGGATAATCATAACCCTCAAAATCCATGTAGAGAGTTTTATTTGTTTCGGAACCGGCATAGAGTCCCATACCGCTCATAAGGACCGGAGAACCTGCGATATTCAGGGTGTAATTTACATAGACCGGATTCCCTGCAACAACCCCGCTGGTAGCGGTGGAGGTGATTCCGGTGCCGCCAAGCCAATTACCAATAGCACTTGGTAACCCGCTGAATGAGACTACACACATGATTACTATCAGGACACAAAAGCCGATAACGCCAACCTGCGTCCAGTTTGTTTTTTTCTTGGGGGTTTTTTCCCCGGCTTTGGATTTTGTCTGTACTGCCATTTAGGTATTATATGAAGATGTAATATCATAAACACCTTCCTTTATGATGTGATAATCAGGACAAAAACATATTTATACCATTATGACTTACTATTAGTAAATCAGACATAACTGATGAAAGCGAAAATGAGGTAAACATATTATGTCAATCATATTATATCCGTTCAACTTTGGATCGATTGGATCCGATATCGATGAATTCTTCTCTGAAATGGAGGAGCGTCTCAACACCAACTCTGACAGCATCAAATCCGCTGTCAAAAATGTAGTTCCGAGAATGACCGGTGATTTCCATGTGGATCTTTGTGAAACAGATTCCAGCATCATCGTCACCTGCGACCTGCCGGGAATTGAGAAAGAGGATATCTCAGTAAAACTCCTGAATGATAACACACTTCAGATTAAAACAAAATATGAAAGTGAGGACACAAAATCGGATGAAACCGGAACCTATCACATGCGTGAACGCAGGAATGGAGCCATGCAGAGGACTATCCATCTGCCAGCCGACGTTGCGAAAGAAGGAGTAAAAGCCTCATTTAAAAACGGCATTATGGAAATTACCCTCCCAAAAGTCGTAAAAGAGGATGGCGTAATCATCAACATCGAGTAACCGCCGGAAATCTGCAGGGCCATACTCCACCCCCAACAATTCTTTTTTTTTAACAAACTTGATGTCCTGGGCTCACGAATAGTAGGTTTAAGCTATGGAGAAAAAACAGGTCCGTGACTATATGACGCATGATGTCGTAAGCATTGATGCGTCCGAAACAGTGGGAGATGTAATCCAACTGATTCACACCACAAACCATGATGGATTTCCCGTGCTCAGACTTGGAAAAGTTGTAGGATATATCTCTGCAAGAGATATAATCGGGGAACATCCAACAACGAAAGTTGATGTGCGGATGACCCGCCACCTGATTACCGCACGACCGGACTTGACAATCACCGAAGTTGCACGGCGGATTTTCAGAACAGGTATCCAGAAACTCCCGGTAGTTGCTCAGGACAACTCACTTCTTGGAATTATCTCCAACATGGATGTCATCCGTTCGCAGATCGAGCGGGTGACTCCGGAAAAAGTTTTCAATTTTATGCAGGCACTTCATACTCTCTATGGTGTAGAGGCCCATCTTCAGCGGGAAATGGTGATGGTTGAAAACCTTCAGCCGACACAAAGCTGCGTTCAGCAGGATGAACTGGACGGGCGAACCTATGAACTGGAGAAACATCTTGCAGAGCCGGTCATTGTGGTAAAATCCGGAGACAGAACCATTCTCGTTGACGGGCACCACCGGGCAGTCGCGGCAAAACGGCTTGGTTTGAAAGAGCTTGATGCATATGTGGTGTATCTGGATACAAACATTGAACTTGGTCTCGAAAAAACCGCACACTCCATGAATATTTACAGTCTTTCTGATATAAAAATTGATAAAAGTCCGGAACATTCACTCGTTGGCCCCACACACCCGACACTAATCCGAAGCGAAAAAAAGCTCGTCAAAGAGTATATGACGACAGATGTCATCAGTCTTGATGCATGCAAGACGGTGAAAGATGTTATCGGACTTATCCGGACCACGACACACGACGGATTTCCCGTGCTGAATAACGGGAAAGTCGTTGGCCTCATTGCAGCAAAAGACATCATCGACGCCAAAGCGAATGATGGGATTGCACCGCTGATGGAGCCGGTGATCCTGAAGACATTTCCGGACGAAGGGATGACGGATGTTGCACGGAAGATGTTCAGATACTGTGTCCAGAAACTCCCGGTTGTAAATGAAAACGGGGAGTTTATCGGGATCATAACAAATGCGGATGTAATCAGATCGCAGATTGAGAGAGTAACACCCGAAAAAGTCTTTGATTATCTGACGACCCTCAAGACACTGTATGGATTTGAACCGCTGTTGTCACGCGGAATGGTGCCGGTCAAACAACTT
>DATESH010000056.1:0-5398 GCA_035270965.1 Methanocorpusculum sp. | reverse complement strand
ACATAAGACAGCCGATACAGTGTTCCATATCAAAGACAATTGATTTTCCGGCAATACTAATGCAGAATTCGGGACAGGCATTCATACATGCCCCGCAGACCACACATTTATCTTCGATTACAAACGGGCGTGTGGTGTGTTGTTCATGTTTTCCTTCGCTGGAAGCACATCCCATCCCAAGATTTTTGAGCGCCCCGCCAAATCCGGCGACCTCGTGTCCTTTGAAATGGGAAACAACAACCATGCTGTTGGCAGAAACAATATCAGAGGCAATTTTTACTGATTCAAAATGTTTGCCGCAGACATCTGTTTCCTTATAGTTCTGGCCTCGGAGACCATCAGCAATAATTACCGGGCAGTCACATACGGGATAACAGAATCCGTGTTTTGCGGCAGTTTCGGCGTGGTCAACTGCATTCCTTCGTCCACCGAGATAAAGCGTATTTGTATCGGTCAGAAATGGTTTTGCCCCGAGCTTTTTGATCTCCTGAACAATGGTGGAGACATGAAGAGGATTTACAAACGCATCATTTCCTACTTCGCCGAAATGGACTTTGACGGCGGTCAGATCATTAGGACTAACCATATTTTCAAGACCGGCTGCCATGCAGAGCGCTCTGATTTTATGTTCGGTATTCCTGTCTTTTGACTGTGCCCCCGCGCGGGCTATGAATACTTCTTCCATAACAGAATATTTGGTCTTGTGACTGATATGTTTTCGCGCAATCGAAGGTTGACATTGTTGTCCTCTCTCCTGACACGTAAAATACATCATGTCTCTCAACCAAGAGTAATATACTATGTTTGAAGGTGTAATCCCTGCACTCATTACTCCGTTTAATGATGATGCGTCACAGTCGCTCGACATTAACGGTTTAAGAAACTGCATTGAGTCAGTCATCCGTGGAGGCGTACATGGACTTCTCGCCTGCGGTTCGACCGGTGAATCGGCAACAATGACCCATGCCGAACACATTCGTGTTATTGAAGAGACTGTGTCGGCTGCAAGCAATCGTATTCCTGCCATCGCAGGAACCGGGTCCAACAACACCGAAGAGGCTCTTCTGATGACCCGCGCCGCGAAAATTTCCGGTGCAGATGGTGTTCTGTTAATCAGCCCGTATTACAACAAACCAAACCGCTCAGGTCTCCTGAAGCATTACAAGAAAGTCGCAGAAATCGGTCTTCCGGTAATTGTTTACAATATCCCGGGAAGAACCGGTCAGAATCTCGATGCCGATCTGATTGTCGAGATGGTCAAGACGATTCCAAACATTGTTGCCGTCAAGGAAGCAAGCGGAAACCTTGAGCAGATGATGGCGATTATTCAGCAGACTCAGGATCTTGAACGCGAGTATCCGTTCATTCTGACTTCGGGCGATGATTCACTTACTCTGCCTGTCCTTTCCGTCGGTGGTAAGGGCTGTATCTCGGTCACAGCAAACATTGAGCCGAAGCGCATGGTTGACATGTATAACACTTTCAAAAAATGCGATATTCAGGGTGCGATGCAGAAGCATTACGAGCTTATGGAACTCTCCAAGTCACTCTTTGTAGAAGTGAACCCGGTACCGGTCAAGCGCGCAGCGGAACTCCGCGGTCTTATCAAATCAGGAAATGTCCGGTTACCTCTGGATTCACTTGGGCAGGATAACACGGCAATGCTTAAGGAGGTGCTTTCTCACTATGACTAAAGTGATTATCTGCGGCGCATTAGGCAGGATGGGGACGACAATTGCAAATATGGTTGTCGAGAATCCCGACCTGGAGTTTGTTGGCGGTGTAGATATCCGTGAAGGGACCATCCTTGGAAAGCCGGTTGTTTCTTCTGAGAAACTTCCTGCTTTCATTGATGAATTCAAACCGGATGTGATGATTGATTTCACCGTTGCGGCTGCAACGATGGTGAATGCCAAAATTGCCGCGTCAAAAGGCGTGGCATTAGTTATCGGAACAACCGGTTTCACTCCCGAGCAGGATGCCGAGCTTACCGCCGCTATCAAAAACGTTCCTGTTGTAAAAACCACGAACTTCAGCGTCGGTGTGAACATTTTCTGGGAACTCGTGCGCGATGCGGCATCCCGCCTTGGTGATTATGATATCGAGGTCATCGAAGCTCACCACAGACATAAGAAGGATGCTCCGAGCGGAACGGCAAAGACGATTCTGAAAATTATTCAGGAAGAGGTCGGCAAACGTGAGGAGGTTTACGGACGTGAAGGCATGACCGAACGCAAGGATGAAATCGGCGTTCATGTTATCCGTGGTGGTGACATTGTCGGGGATCACACGGTTCAGTTCCATCAGAATTATGAAACGATTGAACTGACCCACCGTGCCTACGACAGGGCAGTTTTCGCACGCGGTGCGGTCCGTGCAGCCGGCTGGGTCCCGACTGCGGCGCCAGGTCTGTATACAATGAAAGAAGTCCTCGGGCTTTAAACCCTTGACTCGAAATTTATATCCCTGACAAAATAGAAATATTATGGTAATACGAGGTAAATCTAAAAATGCCAGCAGTAGTTAATAAAGATAAGTGTACCGGATGTGCAACATGTGTGGACATCTGCCCATCGGCAGCAATTGAACTTATAGACGACAAAGCAGTTGTCAATGCAAGTGAGTGTGTCGACTGCGAAACCTGTGTGGATGAGTGCCCTGAAAGCGCAATCCACATGGAATAATTTTTTACACTTTTCTTTGTTTTTCCTAATATCTGATATAATTAGTTCACTCGTTTGATTAATAAAAGGGTTATTTTCTGTTTCCATTTTTCCAGCATATTTGCTGAGAAAAATACGAAATACGTAAAAAAAATTAATTTTCCCTGTAGAGTCCGACCACTTCGCCAATCACGATGATTGCCGGCGGTTTCATCCCTACACGTTTTGCGACCTCGCCTATGTCCGCAAGCGTGGCACACGTGACCCGCTGGTCAGGTCTGAATCCCCGCTCAATCACTGCGATTTTCGTATCGGGAGTCCTCCCGTTTTCGATTAGCAGTTCTGCGATTTTTGCGAGATTTTTCACGCCCATATATATGACAATCGTCCCCGGACTTCCCGCGAGCCACTTCCAGTCGATGGAGGAAATTTCTTTCTCCGGATTTTCATGACCCGTGACAAAAGTCACCTGGCTTGCAAAATCCCGGTGAGTAACCGGGATGCCTACACACTCCGGCACCGCAATTCCGCTGGTCACACCAGGAACTGCTTCACAGGGAATCCCGTGCTCGCGGAGAACCTCCATCTCTTCCCCTCCGCGTCCGAACAGAAACGGGTCTCCCCCTTTCAGCCGGACAATGATGCCGCCGTTTTGGGCTTTTTCCACGAGAAGTTTTTCGATATCTTCCTGCTTCATTGTGTGATGACCGCCGTATTTGCCGACATCGATCTTCTCAGCTTTTGCCGGAAGTGACGCTATGATTTCATCGCCCGGCAGCTGATCATAGAGGATTACATCAGCTGAATCGATTACTTCGCGGGCACGGAATGTCAGAAGACCAAGTCCTCCGGGTCCGGAACCGACAAGATACACTTTTCCAGGCTTCATTCGTAGGCTCCCAGAGCAATCTTTGCCTCCGCAATCAAATCAGCTGCTACTGCCCTGAGTTTAATTCCCACTAGGTGTGCCTCTTCCGGATTATGGACATCTCCGGTAACCCGTTCAGTACGGGTCCCGTCGAGTGAAAGAATCTCGGCGATAAGATGCCCGTTCTGACAGAAAATTCCCGTTGGCGTAAAGCAGCCTCCGTCAACCTCCTCCATCACGATTCGCTCAAATCCGCAGTCTTCCGCAGATACTTTGTCATTCAGCGGGGCAAATGCAGCACGGAGTTCCGGAGTGTCACGTGAAACGACTGCCACTGTACCCTGATTTGTTGCCGGTACAAACGAATTGACAGGCATCCGGATACCATTCCTCCTGTATCCCAGACGCATCAAACCGGCTTCGGCAACCATGATACCTTCATAGAGACCCTCATCGAGTTTTGAAAGCCGGGTATCCAGATTTCCGCGCAGCATCTCAATTTTGATATCCTTATTGTCACGGTAATATCTGAGTAGCTGGGCTTTTCGCCGGAGACTCGAGGTCCCGATTACTTTCAGGTTCTCAACGGGTTCGTTCATTACCATGTAATCATACGGCGGGTCGCGTTTCAAAACAGCTGAGGTGAGAAGACCTTCCGGACGTTCTGCAGGAATGTCTTTCATACTGTGGACTGCACAGTCGATATCTCCGCGGAGGATTGCGTCATCAAGCTCCCTGACAAACATTCCAAAGCCTCCTATCTCGTGAAGACCGCGGTCGGTGACTCTGTCTCCTGTTGTTTTGATGATAATATACTCTGCTTCGATTCCGTTCTTTGCAAGAAGATCGATGACTTTGTTCGTCTGGGCAAGAGCGAGTTTGCTGCCCCGTGTCCCGATTCTAATTTTAGACATTCTGATATACCGAGATGATTTTATCCATAGCTGATTTTTCGTGGGCTGTCGACAGGAAGTTTGTCTCAAACTGTGACGGCGGAATAAACACACTGCCTTTCAGGGCTTTCTCGAAGAAGACACGGAATGCGGCAACGTCACACTGTTTTGCCTCGATATAATTCTTCGGAGCACTGCTTCTGAAGAAATACTTGAAGAGCGAGCCGAGTCTGACGAATGTTCCTCCGGCGTTTGTCGGAAGAGACTCTTCAATAGCCCGCGTTTTTTCATTGAGTTTTGCGTAGAGTCCCTCGTTTTCGTGGAGATAGTTGTTTGTCGCAATACCGGCTGCCATCGTAAGCGGATTCCCGTTGAAAGTTCCGGCATTGTAGACCCCTCCTGACGGTGAAATGAGCTCCATGATATCCCGCCGACCACCAAATACACCTATCGGAAGACCTCCGCCAGTAATTTTTCCGAGTGTGGTGAGGTCCGGACGGATGCCGTATTTTTTCTGGGCTCCGCCGATACCAAGCCGATATCCGGTGATGACCTCGTCGAAAATCAGGAGGACATCGTGAGCCTTCGTGATTTCCCGAACCGCTTTCAGATATCCGTCGTCCGGAAGAATCGGGCCGACGTTTCCCATTACCGGCTCAATGATGAATGCGGCAATGTCATTGTGTTTCGACAAAAGCTCTTCGAGTGCTTCCGGATTATTATATGGAACCTGACGTGTCCCGGCTGCAAATGAAGCCGGGACTCCGAGCGAATCGGGCGTTCCAAGCGTTGTAGCCCCGCTTCCTGCGGCAATAAGGACCGCGTCGTGGGCACCGTGGAATCCGCCTTCAACTTTGACAATCCCGGATTTATTAGTGAATCCTCTTGCGACACGGATGGCGGCAAGAGTTGCCTCGAGACCTGTTGAAACGAATCTGAGCATGTCTATCGAGGGATGGTCGCCGGTAATCCGG
>DATESH010000055.1:0-3944 GCA_035270965.1 Methanocorpusculum sp. | reverse complement strand
CCGGTCGGTGAGACAGAGACGAAGGTCTTTGTCGAGGTACCCGATATCTCCGGTGAGGAACCAGCCGTCCTTAAGGAAGGAGACAGCGGTTTCCTTCGGCATTCTCCAGTATCCTTTTGCGACCGCCGGACCGCGCAGAGCAATTTCCCCTGGCATTTTGACCGGTAATTCTATCGAGGCGTCATGTTCATTGACGATTTTTACTTCCGAGAAGCAGACAGGGTGACCCACACTCTGGAATCTGTCGGCGGAGGTATAATCCTCGGGTCGGATGACAGTGCCGGTTCCAATGACGACGGTTTCTGAAAGACCGTAGGCGTTGATGACCGGGATGTTGTATCGGGCATGGAATTTTTTCCAGATTTCATGATGGAGAGGACCGCCGCCGGAAATAATTTCCCGGACTGTTAGAAGGCTGTCTTCAGGTCCCGGGGCGGCTTCGGTGAGGGAGTGGATAACAGGCGGCATGCCGGAGAGGACGGTGACTTTGTGTTCTTTGCAGAGTGCGAGATATTTTTCCGGCTCATACCTGTCCATCATTATATACAGAGCGCCGGCACGCATGGCAGCAAGCCCCCAGGAGAGACCGACATGACCCATCGGATAGATGCCGAGGTAGACGTCGTCCTGTTTGAAGGTGAGGACATCGCATTCGTTGAGGATGGCCGCCAGCCAGTTCCCGTGGGTGAGCATAGCGCCTTTGGGTTTGCCGGTGGTGCCTGACGTGTACTGGAGTTGACAGAGGTCGTCGAATCCGGTGTTCTCAGGGAGAAGACGGGGAGCATCCCGGAATGACTCGATGTCTTTTGGGACGTAGGCATGTACATGGAGGTTTTCGGCAATTTTTGCGCCGGCATTGTCGGTGATGAAGATTTTCGCACCTGAGTTTTCCAGCATGTAGGATAATTCGGATTCTGTGTAGACACGGTTCGTCGGAACGGCGATACAGCCGATTCTCCATACAGCAAAGTAGGAGAAGAGGTATTCAGGGCTGCTTTCCATATAGAGAATGACCCGGTCACCTTTGGTTACACCAAGGCTGAGGAGTTCCCGGGCAATTGAGGAACTTATCGATAGTATTTCTGCAGAAGTGTAGGAAGTTTTTCTCGAAGGGCAGTAAAATACCGGTTTTGCCAGACGGCAGGAGTTTGCATCAAGGAAGGTCGTTATATTCAGCATTATTTATCACAACTATACTTTAATGTATATTTATGTTCATCAACGATATAAATATTACCAGGTTAAAGACAGGGCACTATGGTTTTTCTGACGAAAGTAAGAAAACATCTATGTGAGCGCACGTAAATATAATGACCTATCTATGGCAGATACACCAGAAGGAATACCTGCACCGCTGACATGCAGCGGAGTGGTTGCTCCTCTCATAAATGAAGAGAGAGCCAGGGAAATCGCCGGCGGGTGGCTGGATGGAGAGAAAAATCCGTTTATTCCCAAAGATACCATCCGGTTCGGGAAAGCTGTAATGATTTACTATCCCTTCTGGAAGTTTGCACGGGAAGACGGCGGAGAAAATGTGATCGTTTACCGCCCGGCGTGCGGGACGCTTCTGTCCGGTCTGCAGGATTTAAAGAGAGACAATGCACCGGTCGTTCCAATCCCGGCAGAAGCAGATATTCTGCCGGCTATGGTATATTCAACGGTGTATCTGCCGGAACTCCATGGAATTGCACGGGGAGAGGACCTTATCGGGATTCCTCTGTGGATGCTGAGTTACAAAGTCAAAAATTCCATCTACATGATGGTTATCGACGGGGAGTCCGGTATGGTGTATCCGGGCTGGCACCCGGTGAAAGAGCCGATTACCTGGAGAAAAACCGCTCTGACTGCATTTATTCCGATGATTATTCTGAGCATGATTGCCGTATATATAAGTCCGTGGTTTTTTATTCTGGTGGGAGCACTTCTGATTTTCTTCCTCTACCGGAGCCAGATGTTTGGAATGATGAGCACCAGATATGCGGAGGAAAATGATGGGACTTGAACGTTCGGTCGAGGATCTTGTTTCCGAGATTCAGTATAAGGCGAAGATTACCAAAGGAGTGGCCGACCGGACAGTTAGGGAATGGTTCACGAAAGGTATCAAAGCTCCCGACCTGGCCGAGTCAGGGGTTGTTACGGAACTTTATCTGATGTATCTGCCGTTCTGGAGATTTGTGGCACAGGGTAAAGCTGTGGCATGCGGATACTCGGAATATAGGGAAAAAACCGGAAATGTCATCCGGAATATTTTCGAGGAACTGATTGATGAGGAGTTCGTCTGGACGGAATGCGCCTGTGATACAGGGAAATGCGGGATTACCAAACTCTGGCTGGATCAGGGAGGAGAGATTCCTTATGTCCGCGGGTCAGTTATCACTATGGAAGCAGAAGGGTCCGCGGTCGAAGCGAGCAAACGCGGACGAAAAGAAGTCCATCTGATGATAAAAAAGGCAGCGGCAAAACGGATCCAGAAACTGACGCTCGAGAAAACATTCCTGATTCCCAAAGTGTTCGAGCTGGTATATGCCCCGGTCTGGATTGCCCATTATACCTACAAAGGCGGGGATTATACGGCGATTGTGGACGGGGTAAAAGGTGATGTTCTCGGAGGGACCGCTCCGATAAATCTCACGGCACGTACCAGAATGATGATTCTCACGCTTGCAGCAGGCGGGATTATGATCGGGTCTGCGGTTGCCATGCTGATTCACTCCGGACCATATCAGATTTCAGAGTTGTTCCAGATTATTCTGCTTCTTCTGGGTATTGCGATGTGTATGGCGGCCTATCCTGCATTTAAAGAGGGAAAGACCTTTGTCAGTTCAGGGTCGATGCAGCATATAATGACGCTTCCTCCGGCAAACCGTGTCCCAAAACAGCTTACAGACAATGGGATACTGAATCATGAATCGACCATGCTGAAATGCCCGGTCTGCGGAGAAGTGGTTGAGCAGCCGTGGGGCGAAGTGGTGTCGGCATGTAAAAAATGCAATCATCTTCTGGATATCACGGCAGATACGGTTAACGTGGTTCCTTACGATATCGCAAAACCCGACCTGCTTGCTCTGGCTGCCATGAAAGGGGTGAAACCCGAGTATATTCCGTTCTGGAAGTTCGATGTTGATTTCAATATCACCGATCGTCTTGCAGGGGGAGATACAAAAACAGGACTCCCGGATATTTCCGGCAAACGGAGTTATTATATTTGTGCGGGGGATATCCCGAGGTACGTTTCCGAACCATGGGAGATTGATCTGACTATCAGGAATCCGGAGATCGTCGAGGATTTTACCGGACACGAGGGTAACTATCTCACGATTCTCATGAACCAGAATACTGCACGAAAACTCACGGAGTTTTTGTATCTGCGGTACGAAACCGAAAAACCAGGTATCCTCCAGGTGCTCAGATACGACTTCCAGGTAAATAACGCGAGAATTGTCTACATCCCCTACTATAAAGAAAAGACAGCATACATCCCGGGTATCTGAAGACAACCGGTATCTGTAAGGTGTATTCCGGGTTTGATGATAGTAAGTATCAAAGTGCTGGTTTGAAGAGTATATACTTATGATAAACCCGGATTATGAGGGGAGGAAATATCCATGGTCCCTCCTTTATTTATGGCAGACCATTCAGGTAAAATGCCTGTCTGGTCAGACACGCCGCATTGTTTTTCAGGAAAACGGGTTATTTAAAGTATACACCGACATCCTTCAGGCCGTTTCTCATCGCAATCGTGATGACAAGCGGGGTAATACCTTCAACGACTTTTGTCATAGCGAGAGGTCCTGCGTCGAGTGGTCTGAGTTTTGATACGCTGCCGACGAGCTCCATAACAGTCTTCTTTGCTTCTTCGTCATCACTGCAGACAGCAACGCTGTAATCAAGTTCCTCATCAAGCATCATCCATTTGTTGGCGGCAACATTGTTGAATGCTGCGA
>DATESH010000054.1:0-16732 GCA_035270965.1 Methanocorpusculum sp. | reverse complement strand
TGAGAAGTGTGGTTCGCGGGCTTGAGGCTGCGGGTGCCCGCCCGGTAATCACGAGCGATCCCGAGGTCATCCGTTCGGCGGACGGTATCGTTCTTCCGGGCGTGGGTGCTTTTGCCGAAGGGATGGATAAACTCGCCCCGCTTCGCGATCTCGTAAAAGAGGAGGTCGTGCATAAACCCCTTCTTGGTATCTGCCTGGGAATGCAGATGCTTCTTGAGGAAAGCGAGGAGTACGGGATTCATAAGGGTCTTGGATTTGTGCCCGGGACGGTCCGGCTGTTCCCGAAAAAGCCGGGGATGAAGATCCCCCAGATGGGATGGAATACGATTACCCCGTCGTCACATCCCCTGTTCGAGGGAATCCCTGACGGGACCTATGTCTATTTTGTCCACTCGTATTATGCGGACACGACTCCTGAGGTGACTCTTTCGACGACCGAGTATTCTGTTTGCTATGCGTCTTCGGTCGGCGTGAAAAATGCTCTTGGTGTTCAGTTCCATCCGGAAAAAAGCGGCTCGGCGGGTATCGCCATTCTGCGGAATTTTGTCGGGCTGACTGAATAATATCAAACCAGACGGACTCTGGTAATCCTGTTTTTATCTGGGTGTCCAAAGCTTATTCAGGGCAGGTATTCCTGCAGAATATCTATTACATAGTATCTTATTTAAAAAAGAGAGGGGGTGGTAAAGAGAGTTATTCCCGTGATTCTATGACAGCTATCAGATTTTCCATGACTTTATCGACAGCGTCCCAGGTAGGGTTTTTCACGCCCGGGGTTCTGATGATAAACGGTTTCCCTTCGTCGCCGGCTTTGCGCATCTCGATATCGATAGGGATTGCGCCGAGATAAGGTACATTATACTTTTTTGCTGCTTTTTCTCCGCCGCCTCTTCCGAAGAGATCGATAATCTCTCCGCAATGCGGGCAGGTCATTCCTGACATGTTTTCGATGACGCCAAGGACCGGAAGATCCATCATTTCAACAAATTTAATCGCTTTTGAAGAATCCAGAACTGCAACATCCTGGGGAGTGGTAACGATTACAGCACCTTCGACATTGGGTGCGAACTGAATAATATTCAGAGCTTCATCCCCGGTTCCGGGAGGCAGGTCGACAACAAGGAAATCAAGATTGCCCCATTCAACATCACCGAGGAACTGCTTAGTCGCAGCGGCTTTCATAGGACCGCGCCATACGACCGGACTGTCCGTTGCATTCAGTAAAAGAGCGATGGATATGACTTTCAGCGAACCGGTTACTTTGACCGGCAGAATCCGGTCTCCCATCGCCTCAAGCTTCATGTCTTCGATACCCAGCATTTTGGCAATCGAGGGACCATGCAGATCAAGGTCAAGAAGTCCTGTCTGATATCCGTGATTTGAAAGAGCATACGCTAAATTTACCGAGACAGTACTTTTTCCGACACCGCCTTTTCCGGAAAGAACGATAATCACATGTTTTGCATGAATATCGGATTTTTCCGGTTTATACGGGGCCGATGATGGGGTCGATGCTGGTTTTTCTGAACTGTTACTAGACTCTTCTGTGGATACTTTTTCAGTCATTTCCTATTCTCCTGAACTATTTCTGATATCTGTTCATTTTCTCTTATGGCATTTGCGAACATTTAGGGATCTCTTTTATTTTTTGTTACATTTGTGAGGGAAGAGAGGGAGACGGAGGTTTTTACTTTCTCTCACATTTGAAGCTGCATGCAATTCAGCATTGGAAATTTACCTGTATGCTTCATCCATACAGGCGACCATACGGTCGGATACTACTCTCCTGATGAAATCAGCTTCGGAATTCCTCTTCACCTAATTTCATGTCGCAGCCGGTCAGACTATCCTCACCAGTTGAGTGCGGACAGCATGAAACCCTGATCATTTTCCCATTTACTAAGGCATCTGCCACTTTATGACGCGCATCATGAAGATCACGCCATGCGGTTTTTCTGGATACCCCCAGAATACCGGCAGCATCTTCCTGCGAAAGGCCTTCCAGGTCGACAAGTCTCAGTACAGCGATCTCTTCCGGAAATAAACTGACCATTTCTACAGTGGCTTTTATCCGCGGACATACCGGAGCATAACAACCCGGCATTTCGTTGAGCTCGACACAACGCCGCATCCGTGGTCTTCCACATTTACCATTTGGACAGATCTTTGGGTTTGGCATAGTTTTATCTACTGAATATCATGTCACGCAACATTTAAAGGGTTTTGAATTAACCGGCAATGTCTGATACAATAATCAGCAAGTACTCATATGCGCCAAAATATATAAATGTATTTAACGCGAATCTATGTTGGATTGTGATAGTATGAGTTTGTTGGAGAAGAGTCCGTCGACACCATTTATATCGATACAAAACCTTTGTATGGATTTTGGCAGGAACGAAAAAATCCGTGTTCTTGATAACATATGTCTTGAAATTGCCGAAGGAGAAATAGTCGGAGTGATCGGGAGATCCGGATGCGGAAAAACCGTCCTGATTCAACTTATCAGAGGAATCGAAACACCTCCGACAAGCGGTAAGATTATTTATCATGTGGCAGTATGCAAAGACTGCGGCAGGGTTGAATTCCAAAGCGATGCGGGAAAAGCCTGTCCGGAATGCGGAGGGAAGCTTGCTTCTCAGGATATAGATTTCTGGGCGCCGGAAAACGAGGGGGTCAAAGCAAAAATAATGGCGCGTACCTCGCTGATGTTCCAGAGAACATTCTCGCTTTACGGTGATGACCGGGTGATTGAGAATGTGCTCCGTGCCCTTGATGATATCAATTATCCGCAGGAAAAAGCCCTCGCACGTGCGGCGGATCTGGTGGATGAGGTCAAACTCAGTCACAGAATGCTGCATGTCGCACGTGATCTTTCCGGCGGTGAAAAACAAAGGGTCGTGCTTGCCAGACAGCTTGCCCGTGAACCGCTGTTCCTTTGTGCTGATGAGCCGACCGGGACCCTTGACCCGAAAACGGCAAAGATTGTTCACGAACTGCTGAAATCCGTTGGTACCGAAAAACACATGGGTATGGTCATTACCTCGCACTTTTCACAGGTTCTGGAAGATGTCTGTGACAGAGCGGTTCTGATGGACGACGGAAAGATCACCATGACCGGTTCCCCGGAAGAAATCATCGCTGAGTTTATGAAAGGCTGCCATGATAACTGTAAGTATCAGTATCTGGACAGCGGAAGGACGATTATCCGGGCGAAGAATCTTACGAAGACGTTCATCGCTGTTGACAGAGGCGTTATCAATGCGGTGAACAAAGTCAATTTCGAGGTTTACGAGAAGGAAATTCTCGGTATCATCGGTGTTTCCGGCGGGGGAAAGACAACCCTTTCCAAAATGGTTGCCGGACTCTATGAGCCGACCTCCGGAACGCTGGAAGTCAGAATCGGCGACGAGTGGGTCGATATGTGCAAACCCGGATACCAGTACCGCGGCAGGGCAAAACAATATATCGGACTTCTGCATCAGGAGTATGACCTTTACCCGCACAGAACAGTGATCGATAATCTGACGGACGCGATAGGTCTGGAGTTCCCGAAAGAACTTGCAGTAAGAAAGGCGGTTATCACCCTTCGTATGGCAGGATTTACCGATAAGAAGGCAAGGGATATCCTGAATCGCAAACCATCCGAGCTTTCCGAAGGAGAGAAGCACCGGGTGGCACTGAGTCAGGTTTTAATCCGGGAGCCGAGGATCATTCTTCTGGACGAGCCGACCGGAACAATGGATCCGATTACCAAAATCGATGTGAAACATTCGATTGTGCATGCACGCGAAGAGATGGATGAGACATTTATCATCGTCTCGCATGACATGGATTTCATCCGGGATGTGTGCGACAGATGCCTTTTCATCCGCGGCGGAAAAATCATCACATCGGGTCCGACAGAAGAGGTCCTTGCAGAAATCTCGGATACAGAAGTCGAAAAGATGGCTAAGGACTTGGAAAGCGGAAAAAAAGTACTCATCTGAGCATAAACTTCTCCTTTTTTTCTCTCATTGCGGTTGGTGGGATTATACGACAACTATTTATATTTTCGCGCATATGAGTACTATTGTATGTCGAAAGAAATTAAAAAAATAGCCATCGCCCAAGATGGGAGTATGGTTTCCCAGCATTTCGGACACTGTATGAGTTATGCAATGTTTACCCTTGACGGCGACAAACTTACCAGACTGCCTGATTTCAATAATCCGGGTCACGAACCAGGTCTTCTTCCCCGACTGCTCTCAGAAGAGCATGCAGATGTCGTATTGGCAGGAGGAATGGGTCCCCGTGCGGTTCAGATGTTCGAATCATATGGTATTGAGGCTGTTCTTGGAATATTTGGAGATATCGACGGTGTTGCCGCACTGTATGCCCAGGGGACACTCAACTCCGGAGTAAGTACCTGCACGCACGATGATAGTCATGAATGTGATGGTAACGAGGAACATCACGAGCATGCGCCGGCTCCCCATATCGTCGGCATCACATTATCCGGTGATAATCAGGATGCACTGACGGATATGCGTTTCGGTCGTTCCCCGTATTTCGCGATAGTCAATTTTGTCGACAAAACCACAGCCATTCTGAAGAATCCCTATACCGAAGGTGAAAGCGGCGTTGGTCCGAAAGTCGCCCAGTTCCTTGCATCTCAGGGAGTTTCAGTCATTCTCACCGGCAAAAGCGGTGTGAATGCAAGTGCAGCCCTCAAGGCCGGCGGAATCATGGCATATGAGATTCCTGAAGCAATGAAACTCACTGAAGCCCTGGCGAAATATCTGTCTCACGAGTTGAAACCCATCTTCTAATCTATGAACATCATTGTTGCAAGCGGAAAAGGCGGAACGGGAAAGACCATGGTCGCCGCAAATCTGGCTTATACCGTCTCGCGACATGAATCAGTGTCTCTCGTAGACTGTGATGTGGAAGAACCAAACCTCCATCTCTATTTTCCGGGAACAGTGACGTCTGTTCCTGTAAATACGCTCATTCCCCGGATAGATTCGGGAATGTGCACTCTTTGCGGGAAATGCGGGGAGTTCTGCAATTACGGAGCTCTTTCCGTTCTGAAAGATAGGGTATTGTTTTTCCAGGAGATGTGTCATTCCTGCGGCGGGTGTATGATTGCCTGCCCTGAAAAAGCCATTACTGAAGAGGAATACTGTATCGGCACAGTGGAAATCCGCAAGCCGTCGTCTCATCTCACGCTTTTCAGCGGGGTGATGAATCCCGGCGAAGTTCTGGCACCGGAGATTATTCATCGGGCAAAGGAGCTCGGAAAATCCGAGGTGGCCATTTGTGATGCGGCTCCGGGTATCTCATGTCCGGTGATCGAAGCATGTACTGATGCGGATTTTGTCATTCTGGTTGCCGAACCCACACCCTTCGGACTTGCCAATCTCAGACAGATGACGGCACTCATCCGGCTTTTGGATATTCCTGCCGGCGTGGTTATCAACCGGAGTTTCGGCAGTGATACCGGTATCCATGACTTCTGCGAAAAAGAGCAGCTGCCGGTTTTTTTGACCATCCCCTTCTCCCGCGGGTTTGCTGAAGTACAAAACACGGGTTCCCTGATTGCACGGGAATTTCCTGAATGGGAAGAGAAGTTTCTTGCACTGTATAACCAGGTCTCTCTGGAGGTCTCCTCATGAAAATTGCGGTTGTCAGCGGAAAAGGGGGAACCGGAAAGACCACCGTTTCCGCGGCTCTGGCGGATTTATGTCAGGGTTCCCTGATTCTTGCGGATTGTGATGTGGATGCTGCCAATTTCGGGATTGTTTTCCCGGCAGAGAATGTCGTTTCAAAACCGTACTCTGGTCGTGATGTTGTGGAAATCGATTCGGATGCCTGTACCGGATGCGGAAGTTGTGAAGATGTCTGCCGGTTTTCAGCTGTTCAGGTAATCGGGGATACCGCATTTGTCCACCCTCTCACGTGCGAAGGCTGCGGAACCTGTACGCTTGTCTGCCCTGTTTCAGCAATTACCCGGAAAAAGCTGGTGTCCGGTGACATTTACACGGGAATGACCGAAAAAGGTCCGCTGGTTTCTGCGGAATTGTTTGCCGGTTCAGGGAACTCGGGACGGATGGTTCATGAGGTGAAACGCATGGCGTTTTCCTTCGGGACAGATGATAATCAGATTATCGACGGTCCGCCGGGTATCGGCTGTCCTCTGATGGCGACGGTTGGCGGAGTGGATGCCGTTTTGATAGTCACAGAGCCGGGAATATCCGCGGTCCATGATTTGAAAAGACTGGTTGTCGTCTGCAGAAAAATGCATCTCCGGATGTTTGTCGTGATTAACCGGTTCGATCTTTCAAATCAGCAGATGCGGGAGATCGAGGCATATTGTCAGGCGGAGAATATTCCTGTTCTGGGAAAGATTCCGTTTGATGAACATGTGGTTTCTGCGGTTTCCGCATGTATTCCGGTTACCAGGATTTCCTGCCCTGCAGCGGATGAATTATCCCGGATACAGACTGTTCTCTTTGATACTCTGAAGGATATCTGAATACTATCCTTCCTTTTTTGTTAATACAAGACCGGGTCAGATCTTCCGGCTCCTGCTTAAATCCTTATTCCCGGTGCCGTGATAGGAACCCCGGGAAATCTGCATGGGAATCCCTGTGTCCTCCTACTGATATACTCTGTTTTTCTCTTATCTCTGAAAGAGCATTAATATGCAATCCGCACTAATATAATAACGAATAGTTATTTTTTTGAATCGCTTATGAAATGGCATTCAATTCCCAAAATCAAGCCTGAATAATAGCGCAAAATAGAGGAGAACCAAACATACATGACTGATAATTACGACGCTTCCCACATCACTGTTCTGGAAGGGTTAACCCCTGTCCGCGAAAGACCTGCAATGTACATCGGCAGTACCGATACAAGAGGTCTTCACCATCTCGTATATGAGGTCGTTGACAATTCGATTGATGAAGCCTTAGCCGGATTCTGTAAACACATATTTGTCGTTATCAATCAGGACGGCTCCATTAGTGTGGAAGATGACGGCAGGGGTATTCCTGTCGATATCATGCCCAAGCAGAATAAGAGTGCTCTTGAAGTTGTCTTAACTGTACTTCATGCCGGCGGAAAGTTCGACAAGAACACCTATCAGGTATCCGGCGGTCTGCACGGTGTGGGTGTTTCTGTGGTCAATGCTCTTTCGACCCGTCTATCTGTGGAAGTATTCCGTGACGGAAACATCTATTCCATGGTATTTTCGAAAGGCGGACTTGTGCAGAAACTTCTCTCCCGTCCCGAGACGGATGAGGATTACCGTCTGCGGCAAAAACGCATGGATAAAGCCGGTCAGCCAAAAGAGGCAACAACCGGGACCCGTGTCACTTTCTATCCGGACGGCTCCATCTTTGAGACGACCGAGTTCGACTATGACGTGCTTGCCCACCGGTTCCGGGAACTGGCATACCTGAACAAAGGTCTTGAGATTCTGATCGAAGATCACCGGACCGGGGATGCCGAGACATTCCGTTACGAAGGCGGACTTCGTGAGTTTGTTCTTCACCTGAACGAAGGAAAGGAACTCCTTCATCCTGATCCGATTTACATCGACAAAGCCGATACTGAAAACAAAATCGAAGTGGAAGTTGCTATACAATATAATAACTCCTACTCGGAAACTCTCTATTCCTTCGTAAACAGTGTCAACACCAAGGAAGGAGGGACCCATCTTGAAGGATTCCGGTCAGCACTCACCCGGGCAATCAATAATAGTGCCCATGTGAACAAGCACCTCAAAGAAGACATCTTCGTCAAGGGCGAGGATGTCCGTGAGGGTCTTGCCGCCGTCATCAGTGTCAAAATCGCAAACCCGCAGTTCGATGGTCAGACCAAACTCCGGCTTGGAAACAGCAGCGTCAAAGGTCTTGTCGACACGATGGTCTACCAGGCCCTGACACAGTTCTTCGAGGAAAACCCGAAGGTCATCGCCGCAATCACCAAAAAATCCCTTGATGCGGCAAATGCCCGCGAGGCGGCACGCCGTGCGAAGGAACTCGCCAGAAGGAAGACATCGCTTGAGATGTCTGGTCTTCCGGGCAAACTCGCTGACTGCTCCGAACGCGACCCGGCGAAAAGTGAAATCTATATTGTGGAAGGAGATTCCGCAGGCGGCTCGGCCAAACAGGGACGTGACAGAAAGTTCCAGGCAATCCTGCCGCTTCGTGGTAAAATCCTCAATGTCGAGAAGGCACTCGAGCACAAAGCACTCAAGAATCTCGAAATTCAAACTCTTATCACTGCAATCGGAGCAGGATACGGCGAGAAGTTCGATCCCGACCATGCACGGTATCACCATATCATCATCATGACGGATGCGGATGTGGATGGAGCCCATATCAGAATTCTCCTTCTGACCTTCTTCTTCAGGTACATGAAGCCGCTTGTTGAACTTGGTTATATCTATATAGCCCAGCCGCCATTATTCCGGATTGCCAAAGGCAAGCAGGAAAAATACGTGTACACGGAAGAGGATATGCGTACCGCCAGTGCCGAGTTCGGTGACAAAGGCATCTCGGTCCAGCGGTACAAGGGTCTTGGTGAAATGAACGCAGATCAACTCTGGAACACGACGATGAACCCTGAGTTCCGTATTTTAAAACAGGTAAATATTGATGATGCAAGTTATGCGGATGAGATGTTCAGCAAACTCATGGGTGATGACGTGATGCCCAGGAAAGATTTCATTAAACGTCATGCAGGGGAGGTGACGAACCTTGACGTCTGAAGAAATTATCCCGGTAAATACAACCCACAAAAAACAGCCGGTTGAAATCACTCATGAACTGAAGACCTGCTTCATCGATTACGCGATGAGCGTTATCATCGGGCGTGCGATTCCGGATGTCCGTGACGGCTTAAAGCCGGTCCACCGCCGTATTCTTTACGCTATGCTCCATGATGAGGGCAATACCAGTGATAAAGCCTACAAGAAATCCGCGAAAGCAGTAGCAGCCACTATGGGTAATTACCACCCGCACGGTGACACTGCGATATATGACACGCTGGTCAAAATGGCTCAGCCGTTTTCATACAGGTGCACGCTGGTGGATGGTCAGGGTAACTTCGGTTCGATCGACGGGGACTCGGCTGCAGCAATGCGTTATACCGAGGTCCGTCTTACGAAGGCCGCCGAGTCGATTCTTGAGGATATCGACAAGGAGACTGTGGATTTCGTTCCGAACTTCGATGAGTCATCAGAGGAACCGGATGTTCTTCCAAGCAGGATTCCGAATCTTCTCGTGAATGGAACGAGCGGTATTGCGGTCGGTATGGCGACGAATATGATGCCGCATAATCTCGGCGAGGTCTGTGATCTGATTGCTGCATATATCGACAATCCGGAGATGCAGCTCGAAGAGATGATGAAGATTCTGCCAGCCCCGGATTTCCCGACAGGTGCAAAGATTATGGGCACGGACGGTATCGTCAATGCCTATGCGACCGGTCAGGGCAGAGTCGTTGTCCGCGGTATTGCCGAGATCGAGGAACGCAAAAAAGGATTCGAGCAGATCATCATCACCGAGATTCCCTATCAGGTGAACAAGGCGAGTATGATCGAGAAGATGGCTGATCTCGTCAAAAGCAAAGTGATTGAAGGTATCAGCGATATCCGTGATGAGTCCGATAAGGATGGTATCCGGGTTGTCATTGAACTCAAGCAGGCTGCCCAGGCAAATGTCATCCTGAATTTACTCTATAAGCATACTCCGCTCGAGAGTACTTTTGGTATCATCAATCTCGCGATTGTTGATAAGAAACCCAAGATCCTCTCCCTCGCGGAACTTCTGCGGTATTTCATCGCCCACCGGGTCGAGGTCGTCCGCAGACGGACCCAGTATGATCTGCGTAAAGCCGAGGAACGGGTCCATATTCTGGATGGTCTTTTAAAAGCCCTGGATATGATCGATGCAGTGGTTGCGACAATCCGCGCCTCTCCCGAGGCTTCAGTTGCTCAGGAGGCCCTTGTTTCGAAGTTCGGATTTTCCGAAGTCCAAGCTGATGCGATTCTGAAGATGCAGCTGCGCCGCCTTGCAGCCCTTGAGCAGAAGAAGATTATAGATGAGACCGATTCTCTCCATCTCACCATTGAAAAACTCACCTGGATTTTATCCGCCGATGAGCATGTCCTTGCGGTTGTCAAGACCGAGACTGCCGAGGTTCGTGCAGCCTATGCGGATGAACGCCGCACAAAGATTGATTACACGGCAAACTCCGACTTCAATGTTATGGACCTGATTCCCGACGAGCAGACCCTTGTGATGCTGACAACCCAGAATTACATTAAGAGAGTCCCGCTCGATCTCTACCGCCAGCAGAAACGCGGAGGGAGAGGAGTTATCGGCATGACCACGAAGGATGAGGACTCCGTCGATAAGATTTTCATGGCAAGCACGCATGATTATCTGCTTTGTTTTACGAACAAAGGCAGAGTCTACTGGCTCCGTGTATATGAGATTCCGGAAAGTTCCAGAACGAGTAAGGGCAAGGCAATCGTGAATCTGCTGAACCTTACCGACGAGGAGGTTTCCGCGGTTATTCCGATGCGTGATTTCGATGCGAATATGCATCTGCTTTATGCGACGAAGAACGGTCGTGTGGGTAAGTTTACCCAGGATTTGTTCTCCAGACCGAGAACCGGCGGTATCATCGGGATCACTCTCCTTGAGGGTGATGAACTCGTTGATGTGGTCGTAACGGATGGGGACTCTGATGTCGTTCTTACGACCGCTTTCGGTCAGGCACTCAGATTCTCTGAGACGGAGGTCAGATCGACCGGCCGCGGCACACAGGGAGTTATCGGTATCCGGCTGAAGTTCGAGGGAGATTATGTCTGTGCTCTGACTTTGGTCGAGACAAAGTATCTGCTGATGATTACCGACAAAGGATTCGGCAAGAGAACCGAGTTCGATGCGTTTATGGGTCACGGACGCGGGACGCAGGGCGTGAAGTCGATTGTTGCAAACTTCGAGCGGGGCAGAGTTGTTGCTTCCCGTGCGGTTTCGGACGAGGATGAGATTGTTATCACAACAGCAAGCGGTGTTGTGATGCGGACCGAGGCTGCGCATATCTCGATTCAGGGACGCGGGACAAGAGGTGTCCGTGTTATCAGGGTCGATGCCGGAGATACGGTCACAGGGGTCGCTATTGTCCGGCCGGGCGATGAGGATCTGGTTATTCCGGAGATTCTGCCCGGGTATGAAGAGAAAAAGCCGGTCGTTTTGCCTGAGGAGGATGACGAAGAAGTTGTCCTGCCTGAGGGTGAAGACGACATCTAATTTTTTTTACTTATCTGTCAGGATATCAAAAAAGAATGAGCCGGGGATTTGCATCCGGCTCTTATAACTGATCTATACTTTTTTTCAGTTCATCTGAAATTTTTACTATATCGGCAAATCCGGGTTCGTCCATGCCGTGTTTTACTACTCCGAAGTCGGTTGTCTGCAGGCGGGCGTCCGGTTCTATTTTGCGGGATGCCAGTTTTTTCATGACGCAGCCTTCACTGCAGCCTTCGAGCACAAGGATATTCGTGTCTTCACGTTCGATATCATCGATATCTGCTATATTTTTGGCGGAGATAAGAAGGTCAACCGTGCCCGGAAATTTCTGAACAAAGTATTTTGCTGCCTGGTCGGTGAGTTTTCCGGTGTTTGATACGCCTGAGCAGGTAATGAGCACAATTTCTTTCATTAACAGATACTATAGTGAGTATTTCTATTTACGTTGTTTTTATCTCCACACTATTTTGTGTAAGGGATTATTGTCAGGGAACCGGCTGCAAACCGCGTCTTGTGACATCTTTAATGCATTCCCCCGCCAAATAGTACAGCATCCATGTCCTACATCGACCCGATAGTAATAATCATCGCCTTTGGTGCAGTCTGCGTCTCTTTCCTCTGGCTGAGGGATGCCCGTATATTTGTCCGGACCGGCAAAGACGGCTACCGGAAAGCAGCTTATTCAGGCGTTCTGTTTTCTGCTCTCGGATGGTTTGGTTTAGCTCTCGCCGGCTTTAGCGAGACAACCTTTCTCTATCTTGGGACGGGCTGTGTTCTGCTTGCTCTCTACCTCCAGTCGAGAGTAAAAAAAGAGGATGTATGGATTGGAAACGAATCAGCATGGACCCGGTTCATAGGATCGGCGCCCCGTCAGGAGAGAAAATAATATGATACAAAAACCCCGCGGAACACGGGACTTCTTCCCGCCCGAAATGGCACAACGTCGTTTCATCGAACAGAAAATGCGTTTAGTTGCTACTTCATTCGGGTATGGCGAAGTCGTTACCCCGATGTTTGAAGAGCAGGAACTCTTTACCATCAGATCGGGCGAAGGAATCATCAGCGAGATGTACGCCTTCGAAGATAAAGGCGGACGGAAAATAACGCTCCGTCCGGAGCTTACCGCCGCAGTACTCCGTGCCTATGTCAACGGAGCTCAGATGGCGCCCAAACCGCTCCGCTGGTTCTACTTTGCAGAATGCTTCAGATATGAACGCCCCCAGAAAGGACGCTACCGGCAGTTCTGGCAGTTCGGTTCCGAACTTATCGGTGCAGATTCTGCAGCAGCGGATGCGGAAGTTATCGCGCTCTCGTATGCCCTTTTGAAATGCACTGGTGTCAGATTCGTTATGAAGGTCGGGCACCTTGCGCCGATGAAGCATCTTCTCGCTGTTCTGGATGCCCCTGCCCAGAAAAAGGTCATGGCGGCTCTCGATAAACGTGATATGGAACTGCTTGAGACGACTCTTTTAGGGCTGGAGCACAGCGAACTTTTCGAGCCGCTGAAAGGTCTTACGACTGCCTCGACCCTGTCGGAAGTGTTCGCGATTACCGGAGATATTCCGGAAAAATCGAGAATCGAGGAGACGTTTGGTTATCTTGATGTACAGAACATACCCTACGAGCAGAACTTCGGCATCGCCCGCGGTCTTGACTATTATACGGGTATGGTTTTCGAAGCATTTGCCGACAATCTCGGTGCAGAGAATCAGATTCTCGGCGGCGGCGTCTACCGGCTTGCCCACCTTTTCGGCGGGAAAGATGTACCGTCCTGCGGGTTTGGGATCGGGTTCGACAGAGTCCTGGTGTCTCTCGGGGAATTCATTCCCGAAACCAAACCGGTGATTGCCGTTGTATGTACACCGGAGACCCGTGTGGCGGGATACAAAGCGGCCGCTGCATTCCGCGAAGCAGGCATCACGGCAGTGATGGACCTGCTCGACAGAGGATTCGGCGCACAGCTTTCATCTGCGCTGAAATCCGGGGCAACATTCGCCGCGGTCATTGGAGAAAAGGAAGCGCAGGCCGGGACGATTACGCTCAAGGATCTCGGGACCGGTTCGCAAACCGAAATGTCACCCGAATCTGCGATCGGAGTGATTCATGGTTCTTGCAGATGAGTTAGCCAAAAAACAGCGAAGCATCAGTGTAGCAGAATTTTTTGAGAAAAACAAGCAGATGCTTGGTTTTGATTCTCCTGTCCGGGGAATCATCACCACTGTAAAAGAAGCCATCGATAATTCCCTGGATGCCTGTGAGGAAGCACAGATTCTCCCGGATATTCTCGTCTCAGTCAGGCGCATCTCGAATGATGTGTTCCGTGTCGTTGTCGAGGATAACGGACCCGGGATTATCCCGGAAAAGATGCCGAGCGTTTTTGCCAAACTTCTTTACGGCTCCCGGTTTCATCAGGTCAGACAGACCCGCGGTCAACAGGGTATAGGAATCTCCGCCGCTGTTTTATATGCCCAGCTCACGACCGGCAAGCCGACAATCGTTATCTCCCGGACGGGTGCGAAGAACCGGGCACATCAGATGTCTCTTACGATTCATACAGAGACAAATGAGCCGGAAGTTCTATCGCATGAGGAAGTCGACTGGAATCTGCCCCATGGGACACGTGTTCAGCTCGAATTCAAAAGCAATATCGCTGCAAGGAAAAAACTTCTCGAGTATCTGAAATACACGTCGATTGTCAACCCTCATGCAAAATTCCGGGTGGAGATCGATGACGAGACATTCATCTATGACCGGGTCTCATCCGAGGTCCCGCCGTGTCCGGTCTCGATTAAACCCCATCCCTATGGTATGGAGCTGGGTGTTTTAAAGCGCATGACGGCTGCCTCTGATCTGCCGCTCGGGGAGTTTTTAGTTGAAGGCTTCTCGAAGGTCGGAGAAAAGACGGCTCTTGAAATCTGCAGGTCCGCCAGACTCGACCCGAAGATAAAGGTCAGCAAACTCGGGCTCGAGTTACTGAATCTCCTGCTCGATGCTATGCAAACGACAAAAATCCCTGCACCTACGGCTTCACAGTGTCTGTCCCCAATTACGGAAGACCTGATAGTCAAAGGGATGGAAAAGGAGTTCCAGCTGGATTTCATCAAGGCACGCACCCGTCCCGGAAGTGTGTACGGCGGTCACTCGTTCATCGTGGAAGCGGCGATCGGGTACGGCGGCAAACTTCCGGCTGAAGGAAGCGCCATTCTGCTTCGGTTCGCAAACCGTGTTCCTCTGCTTTATCAGCAGGGAGCCTGCGCTATTACGAATGCGGTTCAGAGTGTGAACTGGAAAACCTACGGGGTTTCCCAGTCGGGATTCCCTCAGGGACCCCTGATGATTCTGGTTCATGTGGCGGCAACGAGCGTTCCGTTTACCAGCGAATCGAAGGATGCAGTAGCGTCCATTCCCGAAGTCGAGCGGGAGATTATTCTCGCTCTGCAGGAACTCGGCCGTGACCTGAAGACGTTTCTGTCGCGCCGCGAGAAGAACAAACTTCAGGATGACCGGGCACGGGCGATATGTTCGGTAATTCCGCTGATTGCCGCAAAAGTCGGCGAGATTGTGGAACTTCCGACACCGGATACCTCTCTGCTTGAGGGGAAGATTATGAGGCGTGTGGTTCTCAAGAAAAGTAATGCCGGCGGCAGGGTTCTGATTCATGTCGACAATTACACGACAAAAGCCCAGGAGATTTCGCTTTATGATATTTCCGGGGACAATGCAGCTGATGCGACAGTACCTCCCTCGTTTGTGTCGGATTCGGGTGATGAATTCACCAAAATCTGGAAGTTCACGCTTGCTTCGGGCGAGTCGTTCGAAGTGATGTATACCGGTTCCGGCGGAGGAATGATTGAAATGCAGGGTGTGGCGGAAAACCTGAAAGTGGTGGTGGATTTAGATGCCTGAGCCGACAGAAAGAGATATGGCGACGAAGAAGCGTCTGATGGAGATTGCCAAAGTCTGGTATGACCAGATTGACAGCGGCGAGGTTCCGTCGATTACTCTTCCGACAAGGACGAAGTATAATATTGAATACGATGACGACTCCGAGGTATGGAAGTACGGCGACAAAGAGTCTGTACGAAATGCAGGTTCCGCGAAATCCGCCACACATATTCTCAAGATGGCGTATGTCATCTGGTTCATCAAGAAACAGCTGCAGGAAAACCGGTCTTCGACTTTAAGGGAAATGTATTATATTTCCGAAGGCTGGAAGCAGGCACAGTTCCATGCCGAGAACGAGAGTAACTATCTGATAGAAGATCTGGAAATCATCACTTCTCTGCAGAGGGAATTTTTCCACATGCGTCCGGAAGAGGACGGGGCATCGATTTTCGGGCCGATCCGTGTCCGTGAGCATACGCGGCGGGGTATGAAGGATATTCACTGTCAGGATGATGTGGGGGAAGCAGGATACACTATCCCGAATAATGTGGAGAATGTGGAACTCGTTGACCATGATGCCACCTGTGTTATCGCTCTGGAAACCGGTGGTATGTTCTCGCGTCTGCAGGAGAACGGTTTCGATGAGGAGTACAATACTATCCTTCTTCACCTGAAGGGTCAGCCTGCCCGGGCTACTCGGCGTATGCTGAAAAGGATGAATGAGGAGCTCGGGATTCCTGTCGTGGTTTTCACAGACGGGGATCCGTGGTCTTACCGTATTTATGCGTCCGTTGCCTACGGCTCGATTAAGGCGGCACATATGTCAGAACTTCTGGCAACGCCTTCCGCCCAGTTTATCGGCGTGAAGCCTTCTGATATTCAGCGGTATAATCTGCCGGCAGATAAACTGACCGAGCAGGATATTTCGGCACTAAAGTCGGAACTGACTGATCCCCGGTTTGGTTCCGATTTCTGGAAGAGGGAGATTAATCTGCAGTTGGAGATGGGGCTGAAGTCTGAACAGCAGGCATTCGCCAGTCATGGTCTTGATTTCGTTACAAAGGAGTATCTGCCGGCGATGCTTTCCGAAATAGGTATTTTGAAACGCTGATGCATCTTTCCCGAATTACTGTATATCTGGGCGCTTTTGCGACTATGGCGCTTTCAAATGCAATCGTTCCCGTTCTGGCGCTGATTACTCCGGATGCCGCTTTACAGGGTGCCCTTTACTCAGCCTATTTTTTAGGCGCTTTTTTTATGGTGTTTCCCGCCGGATGGCTTTCTGATAAGTTCGGGAGGGTTTCCCTTATCAGAATCGGTCTTGCGGGGACATTTCTGTCGGCGATTCTGTTCTGGTTTCTGGCGGGCGACCCCCTGTTTGCGGTCGGGCTCCGGTTTGTGGAAGGTCTGTTTACCGGGATGTTTATATCGGCGGCGATATCCTATGTGAACTCGGAGCCGGATCACCGGAAACTGTCAGGGATTTATCTTGCTCTGATGAATGTGGGAATGGTCGCCGGGCTTGTTATTTCAGG
>DATESH010000053.1:0-5170 GCA_035270965.1 Methanocorpusculum sp. | reverse complement strand
GTTATTCGTCAAACATCCGGTAAACCTTGGCTCAAGATGTACCGTCTTCATGAACTCATCTGTTAAGCAGTCACAAAGAGACGGGGCAACGGTCGCGGATATTTCTGCAGGAATATCCATTTCGATTGTAAAAAACGCGGTCTACAAAGTCATCAGGGCATCCAGTGCCGACGACCTGGGCAGGCACATAGTTGTACAGGGAGGCACATTCAAAAACGATGCGGTTCTCCGGAGCTTCGAGCAGGAACTCAAACGTGAAGTCACACGCCCTGTCATTGCAGGGATTTCCGGAGCATATGGTGCCGCACTCTATGCAAAAGACACGGTTCATGAGAACACAACCCTACTCACTGCCGAACAACTCGCAGGGTTCACCCACAAAGCAAAACCCATTACCTGCAAACTCTGCACAAACCACTGCAGTCTCACTGTAAACACCTTCGACAACGGACGGAGATTTGTTTCAGGAAACCGGTGCACCAGACCGCTCGGCAAACAGAGATCCGATCTCCCGAACCTTGCCAGATGGAAATACGAACATCTTCGCTCACTCAAAGGAGTTCCGGGACCACGCGGAAAAATCGGCATCCCCTTCGGACTTAATATGTATGAAAACCTCCCCTTCTGGCACGCGTTTTTTACGAAACTCGGCTTCGAGGTCATTCTCTCTCCGGAATCGTCCCGTGCCATATACCGGCTCGGACAGCACACCATTCCTTCGGATACGGTCTGCTACCCGGCAAAACTTATGCATGGCCACGTGATTTCCTTAATCAATGACGGTATTGATGTGATTTTCTATCCATGCATGCCCTACAACTTCGATGAAGGAATGGGAGATAACAACTTCAACTGCCCGGTCGTTGCCTACTACCCCGAACTTCTCGCGGCAAACATCTCCGAACTTGACAAAGTCAGATTCCTGATTCCCTACTTTGGTCTCCACCGACCCAAAGACTTCGCAAAACGTGCAGAAATATACTTTGAAAAAGAGTTCGGCATCCCGAAGAAAGAAACGAAACAGGCAGTAAAAGCTGCCTACGATGCCTACGAAGAGTACAAATCCGAAATCCTGGCAAAGGGCGAGGAATATATCAGATTCGCCAGAGAGAACGGACACAAAATACTCGTAATGGCGGGAAGACCCTATCATATTGATCCGGAAATCGGGCATGGCATCGACGAACTCGCCGTTTCCTACGGATTCGTTCTCATTACCGAAGACTCGGTCGCCCATTTCATGGACAAAGAGCCAAGAAAGGTCCTCAACCAGTGGACGTATCAATCACGGGTCTACTCGGCTGCGAGATATGTCTGCACTCAGGCAGACATGGAGTTCATCCAGCTCGTCTCGTTCGGATGCGGGACGGACGCAATCACAACAGACGAAACCCGTGACATCCTCGAAAACGGCGGCAAACTCTATACGCAGATAAAAATTGATGAAATCACCAACCTCGGAGCCGTCAGAATCAGGATCCGGAGTCTTATAGCCGCAGTCAAAGCACGGGAGGAACAATAATGGCAGAACTGATCTATGACGAAACCGGCCGTCTCCTATTTACCGAGGAGATGAAAAAGGAATATACCATCCTTCTCCCTCAGATGCTCCCCGTGATGTTCGAACTCTTAACGAAGATTATCGAACTCGAGGGTTACAATATGGAGATTCTCACGACGAACGGTCGTGAAATTGTCGAAACCGGACTTAAATACGTTCATAATGACACCTGCTACCCGGCTCTCCTTGTCATTGGCCAGCTCATCGAAGCCGTCCAAAGCGGAAGATACGACCCGCACAAAGTCGCCCTCATGATAAGCCAGACCGGAGGAGGCTGCCGTGCCTCAAACTATATCCACCTACTCAGAAAAGCCCTGAAAAAAGCAGATCTCGACTATATTCCGGTGATTTCCATCAACTTATCCGGGCTTGAAAAGAATCCGGGCTTCTCCATCCCGCTCAAAGTTGCCCATCGGCTCGTCTTCGGCATGATGTACGGTGACCTCCTCATTCATCTCGGCAACCAGTGCAGACCCTACGAATTAGAGGCCGGTTCCACAGATGCTCTGATTGCAAAATGGACCGACGACCTCGTCGACCTCTTTATTCACGGAAAGGGAATGAGCCGCAGCCGGATGAAAACATACATGCAGAAGATGACCCGCGAATTCGCGGCAATTCCCAAAAGCACTGAAAAGAAAATCCGCGTCGGCATCGTCGGCGAGATTTATATCAAGTATGCTCCCCTCGGAAACAACAATCTCGAGGATTTCCTTCTCAATGAAGGTGTGGAGGTCATCGTGCCGGGTATCACTGACTTCATGCTCTTCAAATTCAATAACCGTTATGTTGATGTGGATCTGTACGGAGGGAGCATACTCAAGAAGTTCGCCATGGGCATCGCTCAAAACTACATCATGAGCTGTCAGAATATTATGATCGAGGTTATAAAAGAAGAGGGGAGCTTCCGTGCCATGGGGACCTTCGCCGATCTGCAGGAACTTATCAAAGGATACCTAGGATACGGCAACAAAATGGGGGAAGGCTGGCTGCTTACCGCCGAAATGCTTGAACTCATTCACTCGGGAACGCCGAACATTGTCTGCGCACAGCCATTCGGCTGTCTGCCAAACCATGTCGTCGGCAAAGGTATGATGAGACGGCTCAAAGTGGATTATCCTGACTCAAACATCGTAGCTGTCGACTATGATCCCGGAGCAACCCGCATTAATCAGGAAAACCGAATCAAACTCATGTTATCCAATGCGGAAATAACGAAAACAGATTAATATTCTGGTGTTGGGGCGGCCTTATACCGGGAAGGGTACTTCTCTCGGTATAAGGGAATGTTCAACTATTCTCACTCGGTGAAAGAGCGCAAATTTATTTGCGCTGTCCTTTCTTTGAGGATTTTGACTGGCTTGCTTCAGTTGCTGCTTCAGTTTTTGCTGGTGCTGCTTCTTTGGAGTCTTTTTTGCCTGCCATTGGGGTTTTCTGCATTTGGTTTTCACCTCGTTTCTTAGTGATTACGCAAATTGACTGGTTACCTGAATCCGGATAAATTTCTACAGTGAAACGGATTCACACCCGTTTTTCCCGGCACCGCATTCATCTCGGATACTGCAACATTCGGAGGTCATTGACCCCCTATCCGGCTCCCCGGTGAAAGTTATACCACGTCGCCTTAATCCCGTGGAACTCTCTATTCTATACATTAGTTTGGCACTGTAAATAGTTTTGTAATGTGATAAAAAAAATCCCGGCAAATCCCGATATAATCAGCGCGAATCGAAAGAGCCGGGCAAATTGCAGAGAATCGCGGACATTATCACACGAGATTGACCGCGCGCAGATTATCGCCCGCCAAAAGTAGCATTGTTCAAACCGGCCCGTTATAAAATTATTAGAATATCAGATAAACAAGCACCGGAAACAGGAGGACATACCCTGCGCCAAACAGCAGAAAAACCCACTCGGCAAGGGCGAGAGGTTTCTTTGCATAGTGCATCGATGAATCGGATTCATATCCCCGGCAGCACATCGCCGTGTAGGTTCGTTCACCCTGATCCAGCGCACGGACAAAGAGCGAACCCGCCGCATTGCCGATTACGTTGAGCCGGTACCCGAGCGGAAGGTGACGGTCGGACCAGCGGAAACATTTGCAGGCAAACGCAGACTGAATTTTCTGGAACACCAGAGCGAAGACGAAGATATACCGGATTGTCAGACTCATAACCGTAATGAAGAGTTTGGGGACATGAAGCCGGGCCGCCCCTTCAATCATGCCCTGCATGGTGGTGGTCGCCGAGAGAAGAATGATGAAGGATAGGGAAATGATGAACTTGGCAAAAAGAGAGATGCCGAAGACAAGTGACTCCCAGTACATAGTTATCCCGAAGGGAAAGGAAAACATGACATGGTATACATCATAGTATGGGTTCCCGAAAAACGGCTGGAGAATAATAAAGAACAACCCGAACGGCATGATGAGAAGGAGCCGGACAAAGTAATATCTGACGGATGCCCCTGACAGGAAATAAAGACCCCAGAATAGCATGTAGATGACGAGAAAGGCGAAAATCTGCGGCCAGGCGATGATCTGGTCGTCTATCCTGACATAGGGGAGGAGGACCGTTACCAGAAGCGCAAGGATACAGAGGATGAGTTTGACTCTCGCGTCCATGGAATGTACCGGACTTTTCCGGTAGGCTTCGCGTTCGATATCAAAGAGTTCGTCGATGAGCGTCATTGGTGAGGATGGTGGTGATGATAATGGTCCGCAGTGTGTTCGTGGTCGTGGTCATGGGTATGGGGAAGGTCAAGCCCATAGGGAAGAGGGTCTTCCTTTTTTTCGCGGGGAAGGGGTTGTTTTCCGAACGCTTTCATGAATGCGTCCTCGGCGTCCTGATAAGTGTAGGCGGATTCGATGTCCACTCCCTGAGCCTGAAGGGCACGGATGAGTTTCGGGAGTGCGGGGAGTTCCAGATGGGCACGGGCAAGGAGATCGTCCTGGAGGAAGATTTCCTGCGGTGTTCCGTATCCGGTAATCTCACCTTTTTCCATAATGTAAACAAAATCCGCCATTTCCGGGACGAGGTCAACCTGATGAGTTGAGTAGATTACCGTGAAGCCGAATTTTTCCGGGAGTGCGTTGAGGAATCCGGATAATTCTTTGACGCCCTGCGGGTCGAGTCCGGCGGTGGGTTCGTCGAGGATGAGAACCTGGGGTTCCATGGCAAGGACCCCTGCTATGGCCACCCGTTTTTTCTCTCCGCCGGAGAGGTGATGGGGAGCTCGGTCACGGAGATCTTCGAGTCCGAGCATCTGGACGACAGAGTCGACCCGATGTGCTACAGTTTCTTCATCAAGTCCGAGGTTGTAGGGACCAAAGGCGATGTCCTGTTCAACAGTGGTAGAAAATACCTGATCATCAGGGTTCTGGAAAACAAGTCCGACAAACTTCCGCACCTCGTGGATGTTTGCTTTGGTGATGGGCTCTCCCCGGATTAAAACAGATCCGGATTTGGGCTGGAGAATGCCGTTTAAATGCCGGAAGAGAGTACTTTTCCCGGCTCCGTTAGGACCGAGGACGGCTATTCGCTGTTTCCTTCCGGCAATGAAGTTGATATTGTTTAAAACCGGCGCTTTGGATGTGCTGTATGAGTAACA
>DATESH010000052.1:0-3869 GCA_035270965.1 Methanocorpusculum sp. | reverse complement strand
GGGCAGAAGCGTTTTCCATGGACAATTTTATTTCTGGCAAGTCCTTCGATTCCGGAATTTGCTATGTCTTTATTCTCATTTACCACCCAGCCTTTCTTTTCTGCAATTTTGAAAATAGACGGTCGGATTTGTTCAGCAACCTGAAGAATTTCTTCGCGTGTGGGATTTATAGTCATTACTGATTATTCCTCTTCAGAGGTTATCAGGATTTGGTTTGCGGATTACTCTTTGGAGTTGTCTCAGCTAAGCCTGATTTTTCATGCAATTGTGGGTTACTCTTCAAAATAATCCCGGTTAAGCAGGATATTTCATGCGAATGCGGATTACTCTTCAGAGTAATCTCAGCTAAGCAGGATTTTTCATGCGATCACGGATTACTCAAGTGATTTCAGGATGAGTCGTTTCTGCATCGGTTTGAGACGATCGATGAAGAGTATTCCGTCATGGTGGTCTTTTTCATGGAGAAATGCCCGTGCCGCTACGCCTTTTAGTTCAGTCTGGATTATCTCTCCGGAAACATCGAGATAACGGCACGTAATTTTTCCAGGCCGGCGAACCGGTCGTCTAATTCCCGGCAGGCAGGGACTTCCTTCTGTATCTTCGATGAATGCCCCCTCTTTCAAAACTTCGGGATTGGCTCCCTTTATTGTTACTCCACCTGCGTTTACGATGAAAAGACGTTTCGACACGCCAATCTGCGGGGCAGAGAGACCAACACATTTGTTGTGGATCATGGTATCCCACATATCATTTAGAATGTCCAATTCTTCAGAGCCAATCGTCTCAACAGTATCTGCTTTGACGAAGAGGACAGGGTCACCATAATTCCGAATCTCACGAATCATATGTTTCTGTTTTCGCTGAAATCGTTTTAGTGTTGTGATTACACATACATATGTATGGAGTTACAGTATGACCGTGCGGGACATGCATCCGGAACTCTGAACGGGATATCTTATGAAGGATATTGTCTGCCTATGCCTTCGTCGAATCTGATATTTATCACGACTGCGGCAGGATTTATCGGATGTGGATTTTTCGATATGACTACGTTTGAGAAACTGGGAATTCCCGCGGTAAAAATAACCGGGGTGTCAACGCTCGAAGAACTTCTTGCAGGTAAAATAATGTATATGACAGAGTCTGCAGAAAGAATCGGAATCAGGATAGGAATGACCGGGGATGATGTACTTATACGGTTTTGTCCCTTAAAATATCCACTCTAACCAAAGATTTTTTAGTAATCACTTCATTGTATTATCTATGAAACGGTCTATTCTTACTTTACTAGTATTATTGACTGCCATTTCCTTACTTTGTCTGCCGGCTTTGGCAATCGAGTTAGGTTCGGATACGGCAGCCATTTATGTAACGTCTTCTCCATCAGGAGCTACCGCTACTGATTCTGCCACCGGGAACACCATTACTACGCCAGGCACTTTTATCGTCTACACGACCGGCACACCGGTAGATCATTACATCACCGTGTCGAAAAACGGGTATTATGATTATCAGTATGATGCCGGCTCTCTCTTCTCGATAGGTGATTATGTCACAGTCAATGCTATATTAATCCCGATTCCAACCAATGGTTATCTTTCCGTCTCCTCAAGTCCCTCAGGTGCCATTGTCTACATCGATGGAATATATAAAGGAACGAGCCCGCTGACGGTTACTCTTGCAACCGGTACACACAGCATTCGAATGGTGATGTCCGGGTATAACTCATGGTCAGGCTCAACAACCGTTAATGCAGGTCAGACCACTTCAGTTTCCGCTACTCTGGACCCAACTGTGACATATGGATATCTCTCTATCTCCTCCAGCCCGTCAAATGCGGATGTTTACATCAATGGTGTTTACAAAGGGGATACTTCGTTCACAATCGGTTTGAATCCGGGGACCTATCAGGTCGTGGTGAAGAAATCAGGTTACACCTCTTATTCAACCACAGCGACCGTCAACACAGGGACGACAACTTCGGTCTCGGCAAGTCTCCAGCCGAGTGCTAATGCCTATGTCCAGATTGCTTCCTATCCATCCGGTGCTGCTGTCTATATTGACGGGACCTATGTGGGAAACACCCAGTACTCCACACTATCCAACCCGAACTACATGCATGCAGGTCCGTTCACGCCCGGAACGTCCCACACACTCCTCTTCACTCTTGACGGATACAATGCCTACTCAACGTCTTTCATATTGAGTTCAGGTGAGACCCGAACAATTTCAGTGACGATGACACCGGTCACGCCGGTAGTAACAACCGGAATTCTGCAAATCTCATCAGACCCGTCTGGGGCTGATGTGTATGTGGATAATGTGTTCAGAGGAGTTACCCCGGTGAATTTAAATGCCATCACAACCGGCACTCACACCATACTTCTCCAGAACAGTGGATATGATGACTGGTCTCAGTCCATCGCCTTCTCAGCTGGTCAGACCGTTGAGAGAACTGTTGTGCTGTCTCCAACAGTAGTCCCGACACCGACCTCCACACCGGTCCCATTCATCGGCATCCTTGCCGGGCTTGGTGCCTGCGGAATGGTATTGGCTGCAAGACGCAGGTAAATCATCTCGGTTCTTGGACCAATTCTTTTTTTTTTCGTTTAATCAGTCTCTTTTTGCAGATGACCTGATGCGGTATTCCATCGCCTTTTTTCGATGAAAAATTGCCTGTGACTAAAGAGATGATGTAAACGAGGATAAATACGTAAAAAAAAGTTAGATGCAGTCCTTTAAGTAGAACTTAAAGGGACCGAGACTTCCGCCATAGTTTCCTGCGGTAATCTTGACGATACCCGGGACTCTGCATGCTGCCTGGACACCTGCTTTCATTGCTTCGTTAACTGTTGCTTCGGAAACACCATCGATGACAATCTCGTAAACGGATTTGACACCTTCGGGGATTGCAGTTTCAGGGACTTTCTCACGAATGGTCGGACAGAACTTTTCGTTGGTGGAAGCGTTCATGAATTTGTATTTCAGGGAACCGACCTTGGATCCGGATGAGACAACTCCTCCGGGGAATGGAGTGATGGTTCCGGGAACTGCACAGATTGCATCTACTGCGGCTTCTGCTGCAACAAGTGCGGACATCTGGGTTTCTCCCATAATCAGGAAGTTTCCACCGGCGACACCTTTGATTGCTCCGATTTCTTCCTCAATGATGAAATCTCCGCCCATGATTGGGATAGACCAGCAGTTGATACCGCCGACTACGACTTTGGACTCAAATCCGTCACCGAAGAAGTGAAGTTTAATCGGGAGAATCTCTTCCAATCCTGCTTTGCCGTTGAAGACTGCAGTGGTAGGTGCAGTTAAAATACACTCTGAGATACGTTCAAGAACCTGTGTTTTAAGGTTTTTCTTACCACAGCAGATAAGGATAGCAACGCCGGGGCGGTGGTCAGGTGTTTCTGATGCGGGAAGGATTCTTTCGATACCTGCTTCGCACGGGCATCCAATGGTAGAAGTTGCAAAACCGGTTGCTTCGGTTGCTGCTTTCATTGCCCACTCTTTCGTTACTGCAGTGATAATAACACGGGCGGCCCACACCGGGAAGCCTTCTGCATATGTGTCTTCAAGAATTACACCGTTGAATTCCATGTAATATCAATATGATATGCGGGTAAATAGCATTTGCGGGTTGATACCGTAGTTGGCACCCTTAACAAAGCAAGATGCAGAGGAGGCTTACGGCAAAGGGCAGGAATCGGCAGCAGACATACTGCTGATAATCATAGCAATCGACGAAACTGTATGTCTCCACAGACTCTTCGGGCTAAAGGGGGCGGTTTTTGGCGTAAAAAAGTCGGCGTTGTCCACTGAAACGGGAAGGGAACTGAAGGAGTTCTACTCTTCGTTCA
>DATESH010000051.1:0-3603 GCA_035270965.1 Methanocorpusculum sp. | reverse complement strand
TGTCATTTAGTATTGTGCGGGTGAGCTCCCCTGCTATCGAAGATGATGGTTGACCCCGAAACCATACTATGCTTTTGGTACTGCTCTTTTGTTAAAAGAAACTCTTTATCTTCTGCATCACGACGTGCAAGGAGATCTTTTCTGAGTTGTTCCGCATCAGGAGTGTCTGTCCCGTTACACCCGGGACACTCGAAGACGAGAAGTTTTTCGCCATCCAGCATGAAGGGGTATGTCCGGCAGATATGGGGCCGGTATTTATAGACTGTGCAGCGTTTATTTTTGAGAAACATACAGTTTCCGTCCGATCCCCGCTGTAAAACCCGGCCAAACGTAAAGGTCGCCCCATAATCATGAATCCACTCAGGATATGGTTCGACAATCTCCTCCGGTGTCAGACCCGTTGCTTCACAGAGCACATCGATTTCGTTTGGGGATACCATGACCTCGTTATCTTTTCCGCTGCAGCATTCTCCGCATCCTGTGCAGGTAAAGCCGGCTGCGCGGAGTTCTTCTTCAAGGGTCATCAGGTATATTTGGTTACGTGGTCGCGGATTGCGGTCCGAATCACCTCAGGTGAGAACCCGAGAATGCTTGCAAGAAACATCGCTCCTCCTGCCCCGGATCCCTCCTTGATCTCGCCCTTTGCATAGCGGGCAAGACCTGCATGACCAATCGACTCGAATTCCGGATCGACATAATAGGAATCAGCTCCAATTGCCGCAGCTGTTTCTTTGAACGAGGCGGTTTTGTCATTGTAGACATAGTTCGTTGTTACAATGTCCGGGACCGTGTTCCCAAGTGCACGGATAAGGGCTGCGGTCGCGAGCATTTGTGTGCCACCTGCGAGGAAAAGTTTCCCGCGGTATCCTTCGGCAATTCCTGCGGCGACCGGAATCATAGGGTCTCCGACCATCGAAACGATTTCCATCGGGTCGGTGACATTCGCCTCATGAACTTTTGCCAGAGCCTCGCCTGCGATTTTCTCTTTGATACAGACAGGATTATCCACAAGACAACTGCTTACATTTGCCTGGTACCCAAGTGCGCGAAGAACACACAGCGCAGTCGTTGTTCCGCCCGGCAGACATTCTCCGAGGATGAGGAGGTCGTGCGACTGGGAGAGATATTCACCGAGCCATCTGCCTTTTTCAAAGAGCTTCTTTGCATTTGGCACGGCATTTCCTTCACGCGGGTCACCTCCGGCTTTTTCTCCGAACTGTATATGGGGGACGATGACCTCGTGATTCAGACCTGCGGCAATCATCAGAGGTTTCATACCGATAAGTTCCATCATCGCAAGCGTGAGAACTGCGGGTGTCGGGCAGCCGGTCGGCGTATTCGGTGTCATGTCAACGGATGTAATCTCCCCGTTAATGATTAGTTCGGCGTCTAATGGGGGGACCATCAGACTTTTTGCAGGACTCTCTCCGGCTCCGGAGACTCCTTCAATGGTCGATACCAGGGAGTTGGACAGAATCAGGGCGAACATCGGCGATTCACAGGGGAAATTCGCTCTCGTTGAAACAAATGACATGATATTATATCATTTAGAACTTACAAGAGATAAGGTATATGACGTCACTTCGTGCGCTCTTACAGTTCACCACCATCCTCCCACTAGGGAAGCCGGCGGACTTTGACTCTTTTGCGAAGCGAAGCTGGCTTTATCCAATAGCCGGATACGTAACCGGCATTATCGCTGCAATACCTGCTCTCGTCGCCTGGTATCTCGGATTTGACAACTCTTCAATACTCGCGGCAATCACCCTCGCACTAGTCGTTTTTATCACGGGAGCCAACCACTTCGACGGACTCCTTGACTTTGGCGACGGACTCATGGCTCACGGCAGCCGGGAAAAACGGATTCGTGCCCTGACCGACCGGACAACCGGCGCCGGAGCCCTCGCTCTTGGAATAATGGTCGTTCTTATTTCCTATGCGGCATTATCTTCAATGACCGCTTTGCAGATCGCCTTCGCTATATTCATTGCGGAAGTATTCGGCAAAATGACCATGGGATTATTCTCTGCTCTTGGAAAACCCTTCCATGACGGCATTCAGAAATATATCTACGATCTCTCAAAAAGGCGGTTTTGTATCTATACTATACTCCTCACCCTGCCGCTCTTTTTCATGCCGGCAAAAATGTATGTCGGTGCCGGGCTCATCACCGCTTTCATTACCTTCCTGTGTCTCCTCCTTCTCGCGCGGAGACTCTTCGGCGGCGTAAACGGTGATGTGACCGGGGCAGGAAATGAACTTACCCGGATGACAGTATTACTTGTAGTCGGGATTCTCTTAGCGTCTGCGTGAAATCGGCGTATAACCGCTGCCGGCATCATCGGTGCATTCTATATCCGTGGCGTTCTTGTCCTCAATGACCGTGTTGAACGTGACCATCCCGTCCATCAGCTGATCATCAAGGGACATGCCTCCCTTCGAACTGCGCACTGCCTGGGCATACGGGTTTGGGGTAACTCTCCGGTTCACCCGGATTCCTGCGCATTTCTCACAAAAAACACAGGTACTGTGAACAGATACTTCCTTATCTCCACACATAACGGTTGCTTTACCGCTCGGTTTTCTCTCAATGGGCAATGATTTCATTACAGAGAATACGGAATTATTTTCCTATTAGTCTGCCGGTTGAAGTTGTTAGCCGGAGGGATTTATTTATATCCCTGGAAGACTAATCTGTTTACACTCGTGTTGATTTGGATTGCGATTCTTTTGTAACCAATCAATGAGTCAAAGTGGAGATAAATTATCATGGCAGCAGTTAAGCCCCATATGAATCTTGCCGTTATCGGTCACATTGACCACGGTAAGTCAACAACCGTTGGCCGGATTCTCTTCGAGACCGGTGTCGTACAGCAGCACATTCTTGATGCATACAAGAAAGAAGCAGAAAGCAAAGGTAAGGGAACTTTCGAGTTCGCCTGGGTAATGGACTCTCTCAAGGAAGAGCGTGAACGTGGTATTACCATTGATATCGCCCACAAAAAATTCGAGACCCCGAAATTCAATTTTACCGTTGTAGACTGCCCAGGTCACCGTGACTTCGTCAAGAACATGATCACCGGTGCATCTCAGGCTGATGCAGCAATCATTGTTGTATCCGGAACCGAAGGCCCGATGGAACAGACCAAAGAGCACGTTTTCCTTGCAAAGACTCTTGGTATCAACCAGATCATCGTCGCCATCAACAAGATGGATGCCGTTAAGTACTCCCAGGAGAAGTACAACGAAGCAAAAGACAAGATGACCAAGCTCATTATGTCCGTCGGTTACAAGCCTTCAGTCACTCCGTTCATCCCAATCAGTGCATTCGTTGGTGACAACATTAAGGTGGCATCAGCAAACATGCCCTGGTACACCGGCAAGCCGCTTATCAGTGCACTCGATGACTTCGTTATGCCGTCAATGCCGACCGACAAACCGCTCAGACTCCCGATTCAGGATGTCTACACGATTTCCGGTGTCGGAACTGTTCCGGTAGGACGTGTCGAAACCGGTATCATGAAGAAAGGAATGAAAGTTTCCTTCATGCCGGCAAACGTTTTCGGTGAAATTAAGTCCATTGAAATGCACCACGAAGAGTTC
>DATESH010000050.1:0-2328 GCA_035270965.1 Methanocorpusculum sp. | reverse complement strand
CTCATCCATTGCAACAAGCCGCCCCTCGAATTTACATCCCTCATCTTTTATTTCTACAGAAATCTTCGAGTCAACAAGAGAGTTGACTTTTTTTATCGGAAGGACAATGCTGGATACCATATCCCCTACTGTTTGTTATAGAACATAATTAATCTGTTCTTTTGAAGCAAAGAACTTACAGTGTGATTGACTGGACCGCAGGAAGATTCCTGAGTTTCTGTATGGCCTCCGCGGGAATCACTCCGTCAATTATGATGACTAGGCGCGGAGATTCAACAACGTAGGGGTCGGTGACAAAGATCTGGCGGAGAGGTAATTCAAAGGAAGAGAGAACATCAACCGCAGAGGATACGATGTTTTTGTCTCCCGCATTTTTCGGGATGATGGTGATTACAGAGAGACCAAGATTTTTTGCGACGTCGGTTAAATCCGGTGTGACGCGGAGACGGGAAAAGAGAGACTGGAGTTCATCGATTTCACAGATACGGCGGGTTGTGGAGTCTACGACTCGTCTGTCAACCTTAATCGCGCGTGAGAGGGCAGAGGCGGATATTTCAATGCCGTTTACCATCGTTTTTCCTTCGGGTGACACGCCGAACCCGTTTTCAAGAAGGTATTTTACTACCCTCTGCTGCGAGGGTGAGTCCCGGAATTGTTCAAGTATTTGCCGCCACATTGTTATTTTCTGTCTATCCCTGAACACATATATACACTTGCCTCATTTTATGGACACGAATACCTTCCTAGTCAGAGCAATTTCAGTAGATTTATTTACTAGTCTGACCCACATGTATAGGTCGCACAGTGCGAAGGTAGCCAAGCCAGGTCAACGGCGCTAGCTTGAGGGGCTAGTCTTTAGTAGTTCTTGGGTTCGAATCCCATCCTTCGCATCTGGATTTGATGTTATACTCATCCAGTTTTCTTTTAAATTCGTCATTTCTGTATTATTTACCCTTTCGTTCAGTTGCTTATGAGTGGCTCTTTTGATCCTGTCAGCATCGATTCGGCAGAAAATGCAATCAGTGCTGCTCCTTGATTTGCAGGATGTGGTCCGAAACATTGTGAGTTTTTATTATTATCATCATCCCCCGTACAATTACACCCGTGACTATGCATTTGTCCGGGATGAAATCTCCATTCCCCTCTTCTATGACTGACTGGAGGCTTGCGAAGGATAGTGTCCCCGGTATTGTCATAAAAGAGATTATAGATAATCGCCAGGTATCTGCATATCCTTTAATAGTTCCCCGGATATCTTATTATCAGGAATAAAACTACCATGGCAGAAAACCCGAAGGCGGTCTCCGACAAACTCGTTATCGGCCTTGAGAAAGAGCTAGAGAAAATCACACAGACCATTGAACGATATGGGGAAGGTGCACCTGCGCACATCGCCATTGTTGCCGAACCAATGGGCGGTCGGACTACCATCGCCAATGAAATCCGGCGCCTTTACGGTGAAAGGGTACACTACCATCCGCTGAAGTTCGTGATGTCCCCCTCCTCCCTCCCGGATTTTTCTACCTGCCCTGAGGATATTATTCTCATAGATAACTGCCGGCTCCTTGCCACGCGGAGGATTGGTGGATTCGATGTACTTGATGCGTTCCTGCGTGCACAGATTTCTTCAAAAAAACTCTTTATCACGACATGGAATACATTCAGTTGGCAGTATCTCTCGGCAATCATGAACATTGAGGCATATTTCCCAACCATTGTCATTCTCACTAAAATGGACACGCCGGTTCTCAAACAGATGATTCTGTCCCGGTATAAGCCAGGAGAGATCCAGTATCTCAATGACGGGGTTCCCGAACGCTCATTCTTTTTCTCCCGGGTTCATAAACAAATTCGTTTACCGCTGAAGGATGCCGAAATATCAATTCCCTGGATAAAACTGAACTTTACTCTCATGTTCCACCGGCTCCCCCGGAAAAAACGCATCCAGAGATCCATCGAGGACTTAATCTTTGAAAAAATCCACAGAATCTCCCGGGGAAACCCCGGTGTTGCAATCCATCTCTGGGAGTCGAGCCTGAAAGATAATACCATATCTCTGAACGCAATCACTGAGACACCCTATTCCATCAATCTCGATACCAGTGAATCATTCATCCTCACAATCATCCTGTCTATGAAATCCCTGCAAGAGGTAGATCTAATCTCGATTTTCGGTTCAGAGGTGGATATCAGGCGCGTCCTCTACCGCCTTGTCCAAGAGGGGCTTTTGAGGAATGACGACGGGTATTACAGTGTTCCGGCGTTTGCACTTGGACCGGTTGCCGAGTATCTGAAAAAGACCCTGAGGCTGTGGTAATCATGGCTGAC
>DATESH010000049.1:0-4104 GCA_035270965.1 Methanocorpusculum sp. | reverse complement strand
ATATCGGCAAGTGACCCGGGATTCACTCCGTCACGGATACACTGCTCATCAAACTCCTTAATCGGAATTTTGCCGGAAAGAACCAGTTTCGCCTCCTGCATTACCGCAAGCGAGATTTCCCTGCCGAACTTTTTTCCAATGAACGTATCAGGATATTCAGCCATCATCGTGATAAACATCTGCTGAATATTTCCCATGCCGTCTTTTTGTTTTAGCAGGTCGGCTGCTTTTCTCGTGAGGGCGAATCCGTTCGTCCATTCGCGTGCAACCATATCATTATCACTGGAATATTTCATCACATCAAGCATCGTCATATGCTTTGCTCTCAGCATATCAAGGGACGAGGGATCGTTTATATCCATCTCGTCGCCTTTATTGACTCTGACCTGGGTTTCACCAAAGGCCCTGTAGAATAAGACAGCGTCTTCGACTGTGGTCTGCTGTACGGCTTCACATGCTCCGGCAATGCCGCGTCCTTTGATGAGCGGAAGAAGAAGAATGAATGCCCCGAAATGTGTGTTGCCCCCGGAATAACCACCCGTTTTTTTAACGGCCGCATACATAGCCTCGCCGATTGTGAGGCTGGGCACTCTTTCAAAAACATCATGCGAGAGAAGTGCCGATACAAGAAAATGCTGAAGTTTGGTGTCCTCGTAATCATGGAACCGGTCAATGTTTCCCGGTTTGATGTCTGTACTTACCTCGAGGAGCATGGCAAGCTGTGCCGTTTCAGCAAGGGAGAGTTCAGGCATTTTTAAAGATATAGTCGACGATTGTTTCTGAAAGCGTTCGTTTCAGTGCCATGTATTCACTCTTCGGGAGATTAAGCGATTTGAGCGTCATGTCCCTGAACATACAGGGAGTGGTTGATTTACAGCAGAAAGCGAGACTTCCAAAACAGGTATGGCTTCCTTCGGCAAGCAGGGTGCCTTTGGTGGCGGACTGCTTAAGGGAGAGAAACTCATCGCGGCCTAATCCGAATGTGTCCAGAGCGGGAAGAAGGGGACACTGTTTGACGGGCATACAGCAGAAAGTGAGAGAACGGATATCTCCTCCCCTGCATAGTTGTTTTGGTGCGTTATACCAGCCGACTTCTTCTGCCGTTGCCCGGATATACCGGTCAAGGGTCTGAAGGATAGGGAGATTTGCTCCCCGTGCAAGTGAAACAAGGTCTGCTCCGTGGGAGAAGTAATCCATCATTGTATCGGTATTGGTTACGCTGTTATTTGCGATGATGATTAAGGGACAGACGTTTCTTATCTGACGGACCTTGGAATAGCCGGTATCCATCAAATCGACGTGAATAATATGTGCGCCGGCTTTCCAGAGCATTTTTGCAAGGTTACGGTCATCGACAACCCCGGAACGTATTTTTACGGAGATTGTGACTCCCTCTTTTGCAAGAGCGGAGACGATGCCGCACAGTTTTTCCGGATTGTGCAGGAGATATTCACCGCAGCCGGCATCGGTCATCAGCGGCTGGCGGCAGTGTGCATCGATTTCATATATGACAGAGCTGCCGAAGTGTTTTGCTGCAGCGACGAACCCCTCGGGAGATGCCCCTCTGAGATTTAAACCCAGAATGATATCGGTCCCGTCGAGCATGGCGATTTCGGTGGCAATTTCATCGAAATCCGCATCGAACTCCGGACGCCCGCCGGATTGCATCAACGCCGATGCTCTCCGGCTTGCCTCGTCCGTATTATATCCGCCTATGAACGCAATCCCTGCGTGCTGACTTCGTTCAAGGACATAATCGGCATCAGTAATCCCTGCCATGGATGCAAGAACAATTGGGGTTTTTACCGGCCTCCCGTTTATTGATATAAATCTGGTATTTCCCGTCATGAATTTTTATATATTGGCGCCCTCACCTAATTATTATAATGGATTGAGAACTGGTAAGCGATATCCGCCTGGCACGCGTTCCAGCTGTATGCAGTTCCGGAATTCGTCGATGGGAATGCCGGGCTGTTTTGCAAAAAACTCCAGGACCATGTTCCAGGGCATCAGATATGCCTCGTTTTTCGGCCCCTGCCCTCTGAATTCGACAGCAAGATATCCGCTTCGTCCGGTGTATTTGACAAAACCCGAGATGTTATCCACCTGGTGAACACCGTCTTTGTCTTTATGGAAATTACTCGTGAAGTAGAGTCGTTTGCCATTGAGCGATTTGCATTCGATTGCCATATAATATGCAGGATCGAGTGAATCGACAATTATATCCACATATTGGGTATTGAAGTGAGATTGTTTGAGCCGGTACGCAAATCCCTTCTTTTTGTTTTCGGTAAAGAATCTGTTCATGCAGATTACCATCTCCCGCTCAAAATCGTTTTTCATCTGGTTTATGATTTGGTTTCACGGCTAATGAATATGGCGAACCCGGTCTGCCGGCAGTCTCAAGCATCACCATTAATGTATTTCAAAGTAAATATTTAGTCACCAATCTCAAAGGACCAAATTATGGGAACATACAAAATTGTTGAGGCACGTGCCTTATCAGAAGCCGTATTCGAGATGTGGATTCATGCACCCCAGGTTGCGCTTCATGCAAAAGCCGGGCAGTTCTGCATTGTCCACCCCGATGGAGCTGGTGAACGGGTTCCTTTGACTATCTCTGGAACAGATGGAGAGAATATCAGAATTGCTTTCATGGCTGTCGGAACGACGACAAAACTCCTCGCAGCCCTGAAAACAGGTGACGAACTCCGTGATGTGGCAGGACCTCTCGGGATGCCGAGCAATATTACGCCGGGAAACGAGACCGTCATTATCGTCGGAGGAGGAGTCGGCGTCGCATGTACGCCGATTCTTGCCAAAGCGGCAAAAGAAGCCGGCAATTATGTTATCGGAATCATCGGAGCGAGAAACAAGGATCTCCTGATCTTCGAAGATGATATGCGTGAAATCTGTGATGAACTGTTTGTAACGACAGATGACGGATCATACGGAATCAAAGGATTTGCAAGCGCCCCCTTAAAAGAGCTCTGCGAGTCCGGACGAAAAATCGACAAGGTCTGGATTATCGGCCCGGGTATGATGATGAAAGTGACGAGCGAGGTCACCCGTCCTTACGGAATCAAAACCTATGTCTCGCTTAATCCTGTCATGGTCGACGGAACCGGTATGTGTGGAAGCTGCCGTGTCACCGTTGGGGGCGAGATGAAGTTCGCCTGTGTCGACGGTCCGGAGTTCGATGCCCATCAGGTTGACTGGAATGATTTGATGACCCGTCAGAGAATGTATGTCCCTGAGGAAAAACAGTCCATGGCATACCGCGAAGAGCAGCATCATGTATGCCGCTGCAGGAAGGTGGATTAAATGGAGCGCAATGCAGATGTCAGAGTAAAGGACTTCAGCGAAGTCGATCTCGGATTATCGAAAGAGGAGATTATCGCTGAAGCTCAGCGCTGTATTCAGTGCAAGAAGCCGAAATGTGTTCTCGGCTGCCCGGTCGGAATCGATATTCCGGGTTTCATTGCTGCAATTGCCGCGGAAAATTTCCAGGATGCAGTTGATATAATCAAAAGGGACAATATGCTCCCGGCAATTTGCGGACGTGTCTGCCCGCAGGAAGTCCAGTGTCAGGGCATGTGTATCCTTGGAAAGAAAGGTTCGCCGATTTCCATAGGTCAGCTCGAGCGTTTCGCTGCGGATTCAACGAGAGATAATACCGTTCCAAAGTGCCCGAAGAAAGCGCCGGCAACCGGAAAGAGGGTGGCGGTAGTCGGTTCCGGTCCGGCAGGTCTTTCTGCCGCGGCAGAGCTCGCACGCCTTGGTCACTCTGTGACGATCTATGAGTCACTTCATGAAGCCGGGGGTGTTCTGATATATGGAATTCCGGAATTCCGTCTACCAAAGGACATTGTCCGGTATGAAATCGACCAGGTGAAAAATCTCGGTGTCGAGATTAAGACCAACCATATCGCGGGACGTTCGGTTTCAGTGGAGGAATTACTCGCATTCGATGCGGTTTTCCTTGGAACCGGTGCCGGTCTTCCGTATTTCATGGGACTTCCCGGCGAAAATCTCCCGGGTGTCTACTCGGCAAATGAGTTCCTGACCCGTGTGAATCTGATGGGAGCGAACCGCTTCCCTGAA